>JAPLTR010000151.1 GCA_026398065.1 Verrucomicrobiota bacterium
CATCCCCACGACCAGCGGCGCGCGCGTGGCCGCCAACAAGGCGAAAACCCGCTCCCAGTTCAGCCAGTGGGGGGCGGCCTTCGAACAGTTCCGGCAGGAATACGGCGTGTACCCGCAGTTCTCCACCAACGGCGCCCTCAAGGTCATCAATCCCGCCGGCACGCCGACGGCCGTCACCGGCAACCACCTCTTTCACGACACCCTCGCCGGCAAGCGCCGCGACGGTTCCGCGCTGCCCACCGCCACCGCCGGCAATCCGCCCCCCGCCGTCGTGCAAAACCCGCGCCGGATCTCCTTCATCAATTTCACCAACGCCGATTTTGTTTTGCAGGACGACGTCAACGCCGGTCGGGAAACGGCCAACCACCTCAACTACATCCGTGATGCGTTTTACAATACGTCGATCGCCGTGGTCACGGACAGCAATCTCGACGGCGTCATCAACGGCCGCGATGCCAGCCCCTTTCCCTCCGTGACGATCGCGGGCAACACCACCACGATCCGTCCCACCACAGTGGTCACGACCGGCGTGACGGGAGGCATCCACGCCGGGGTCATTTTCTATTCCGCGCCGCCCGGCGCCGCGACGGAAAACGACCTGATCATGAGCTGGAAATGATCGCCGGTCCTTCATTCGCTGCGCCGCGCCCGGTCCGGAACGATCCCCGCACGGGTGGCGGGCGGGCCTTCAGCCTGATCGAGGTCATGGTCGTCGTGGGCCTCATCGCGACGCTCGTCCTCGGCTTCGGCTTCGCCCTGCGCGACAATGCCGGCAGCTCCCTGGTCAGCGCCCAAAACATCCTCGGCACCCTCGTCGGGCAGGCCCGCGCCCAGGCCGCCGTCAACCAGACCGACGCGCGCGTCGTGATCTACAACACCCGCAACGCGACCGATCCGGAAAAATACCTGCGCGTGCTCCAGGTTTTTATTTCCGTGCCCGTGGGCAACACCACCGACTGGCAGGCCGTCGGCGATCCCGTCTATCTGCCGCGCGGCGTGTTTGTGGTTCCGCCCGTCACCAACGGATTGCTCGCCCCCGGCGTGACCTGGCCCACCAACCCCGCGCCCGTCTCCAACCTCACGCTGGCTTTTTCGCCCTCCACCACGGCGGCGCCCGTCGGCACCGCGTTCAACCGAGCCACGACGTTTTACGTCGGGTTCAGCGCCGACGGGACGGTCACCCCCACGCCCAACCCGTACCTCAAGCTCGTCGTCACCACCGGCGCCCTCAGCGCCGGCAATCTCCCCGCCTTCAACAACCCCGGCGCCGTCCGCGGCATCCTCATCCGGCCCAACGGCGCGGTCTCCTACGTCAACGACGCGACCGGATTCTGATGAATCGCTCCAAGCCAAAGGCCACCGGCCGCTCCTCCGCCTTCAGCCTCCTCGAGGTCGTCGCCGCGGTCGGCATCTTTGCCATCGGCATGGTCGCGGTGGTCGGCCTCTTCGCGCCGGTGGCGAAATCCGTCAGCAACCTCGCCGACACCGAGGCCGCCACCAATGTCGCCGGCCTCCTCTCGGACCACCTCCGCCGCCAGCCGTTTCTCGATGTCGCCGCGCTGCTCAAGGTTTCCACCGGCGCCAACACCCACCAGCTCACCGACGCCGACAACGCGCCCAATTCCACCGCCGCCGACCCGACCAAGGACACCCAGCTCCTCTTCGCCAGCCGCGACGGCACGAAGATCGGGGCCTACAACGATCCCGTCTGGGCCAACCTTGACGTCGAAAAATATTTCGAGATCGCCCTCATCCGTCGCGAGGAGGTTTCGCCCACGCCCACCACGACGACCGATGCCGACGGGGTGGTCACCGTCAACAATCCCGATTCCGCCGCCGCCTTTCTCGCTTACACCGCGCGGGTCCGCTGGCCGGCCTTCGTCCCCGATGCGACGAGCACCCGGCGCGCCTTGCCCGCCGGCTACAACCCGTCCGGCAATCTCCGTTTCGACAACAGTCTGAAGCAGGTCTTTTTCTTCTCGGGCACGGTCCCCCGCTGACGATGCGCGCCTCACCTTCATCGCTCGGCCCCGGTCCCGTCGCCACCCGCCATTCGTCGGTGCGCCGTGGGGGTCCTTCGGCGCGCCGCCGCGCCTTCACGGTGATCGAGCTGCTGGTCGCCGCCACGATCACCGCGGTCCTCGCGGGCTTCATCGTGGCGATCGTGAGCAACGTATCCGGTTTTTGGAACCGCACGACCGGCAAGCTCTCGACCGAGGCCCAGGCCCGCCTCGTCCTCGACCAGATCGCCCTCGATCTCTCCTCGGCCATCTACCGGGACGACGGCCACGTCTGGCTGGCCGCCGACGTCATCAACCGCGCCAACGGCCTCAACACCACCAACAGCCTCTGGCAGGTCGCCACCGCCAACCCCAAGCCCGTCGGCGGTCTCTCCCTCGCGATGAACGCCGCCAAGCTGACCGATGCCCGCTACGGCAACGGCGGCGTCTGGCTGCGCTTCTTCACCACCAAGCGCGGCGCCAACTCCACGGCCACAGCCACGGCCTCGACCAATCCGACGACCTATTCCGCGCCCGTCGCCGTCGGTTACCAGATCATCCGTCGCCTCAGCACCCCGAGCACCACCAATCCCGCCCGGACCGGCTATCTTCTCCATCGCGCCGAGGTCCGCCCCGCAGCCTCCGGCACCCGCCCCGGCGTGATGGAGTCCGGCTACGACATCACTGCCGCCGCGTACACCACCAGCACCGCGACGACCAACAATGGCGCCACCACCGGCGATCCGCGCTCCATCCAGGTGCCCGGCTCACGCACCAATTTTTCCTCCGTCATCGCCGACAACGTCGTCGATTTCGGCATTCGCTGCTATGTGCGCGAGCCCACGCCGGTCACCGACACCACCACGACGGCCCAACCCGACCGGCTCCGTGTGATTTTTCCCGCCGCCGACGAAACCGGCGCCCTCAGCAACTCCGCCACCGTCCAGTTGCGCAGCCAGCTGCCCGGCAACACCCCGGCCGACTCCACGAACTACAACCAGCTCTTCCCCGACGTGGTCGACGTGATGGTGCGCGTGCTCACCGACGAGGGCGTGCGGCTGCTCGCCCAGTACGAGCAGGCCAATTCCCCGCTCACCCTGCCCACGGGCGTCAATGCCCAGCAGTATTGGTGGCAGATTGTGACCGCCAACTCGCAGGTCTTCACCCGCCGCATCGTCCTCACCGCAAAGCCGCTCTAAACGACTTTCCCGCCTTGGCCTCTCCGCTCCCAGCACCCGTCTCCCGACTCCGCGCCCGGCGCGGCTTCGCCCTGTTGATCACGATCACGCTGCTCGCGTTTCTCGTGATTTTGCTCGTCGGTCTCGCGACCTACACGCGCATCGAGACCGCGATCGCTGGCAACACCCAGCGCCAGACGCAGGCCCGCCAGAACGCCCTCTACGCCGTCAACCTCGCCGTCGCCCAGCTCCAGAAACACGCCGGCCCCGACAACCGCGTGACGGCCACCGCAGCCGCCGTCACGGGCGCGGATCCGCAAAAGGTCCGCTACACCGGCGTCTGGGACACCCGTGCCGCCGCCGGCACCGCGCCGGTCTGGCTCGCGAGCGGTTTGGAGACCGGCACGTCACCCGACGTCACGACCGCCGTCACCAACGGGATCGCCTTGGTCGGCACGAACACCGACGGGTCGTCCACCGCCAACAACGTCGTCGCCGCGCTCCAAAACCTCACCGCCCCCGGCGTCCCCGGGCAGACGGGCAACGGCACCGTCATCGGCAAATACGCCTGGTGGGTCGGCGACAACGGCGTGAAGGCCGACGTCGCCCGCACCGACGTCACCGCGCAGCTCGACTATCCGCCGTTCATCACCGGTGCCACGGAATCGGTCGCCGCCGCTTCGGACACCGAGATGCGCACACGGCTCTTTCAGCAGACGGGGCAGGGGGCCGGCGCATTTGATACGGCGAGCAATACCGCCGCGATCGAACCCCGCGACACGGCCAACCAGGCGCTCGCCGCCAACACCCTCGCGCCCCAGCAGCTCCCGTTTCTCAAAAACTCCGGCGGCACCGCCCTCGGCCTGACCGCGCTCAAGTCCCACTACCACACCTGGACCGTCGGCAACCACGCCGTGCTCGCGCGCACCAAATTCAACTCGGGCGAAACGAGCCTCCGCACCGACCTCTCGCTGAACCCCGCCGCCCTCGGCACCGCTTTCACCGCGTGGGCCAACTATCCGGACTACATGGAGACGCCGGCCGTAAACGCCCTGCGCCGCCGGTACAAGCTCACGCCCGCCGTCAGCGATGCCAACGGCTCCCAGTTTTCCGTCGCCCCGGTGCTGAGTTACTTTGCGATCGCGTTCAGTTTCCGGAACGCCGTCACGCGCAACAGCGGGGCGACCGCCACCAACAACTATCTCGAGTGCGGCATGCACTGCGTCGTGAGCCTGTGGAACCCCTACACCGGAGCACTTGTGCCCGAGGATCTGGAGGTGGTCGTGACCGGCTTGCCCAAGGTCTTGGTCACCGATCTGGCATCGACGAATGTCCCGGTGGATCTGCAGACCGCGTTGAGTGACACCTCCGTGACCGGGGCGCCGCTGGTACGGCTCTCCCTCCCGGCTCCGACCGCGTTGCCGACCGACCCGCAGCCTGCCTCCTGGCTGCCGGGCCGGGTCCATAGCTGGTCGGTGAAATCCGGCACCGTTCCCACGGGCGGCGGAGTGCTCCCGATGGAGTTCGGCGTGCGCGACTTGAAGGGGGAGGTCACGCTGCAGGCGGACCCTACGCCCTTCAGCACCACGCCGCCGTTCGGCAGTCCTGCGGTGACGGCGGTGACGCGTCAGTGCTTCTTGGATACGCGCACGACCTTGACCATCGAACTCCGGCGGTCCGACGGAACGACGCTCGCCCGCTTTGAGTCTCCCGCCTTTCGTAGCTTTCCCTCGGGCAGTGTCGCGGTGGACGTCGAAAGCCACGCCCTCGATTTCGCCTTTGTGTTTCGGCTCGGCGATCCGACCCTCGACGGCCTCGCGTGGCTGCAGACCACGGGCCTCGATGTCCGCAACCCAGCGCTTGGCTCGGGCTCCATCACCCCCTTTGTCTTCGCGCAAAATTCCGAAGATCCGACCCAGGTGGTCCTCGATACCGCGGGCAAAAACGTGCTCACCTTCGCCACCGG
>JAPLTR010000890.1 GCA_026398065.1 Verrucomicrobiota bacterium
TCATGAAATCGCTCCTCGCCCTGCCCGTCCGCCTCCTCGCCGCGCTCGCCGTCCTGACCCTCGCGGCCCACGCCGCGCCGGCCGTGAAAATCGGCTTCCTCGTGAAGGCGCCGGAGGAGCCGTGGTTCCAGCTCGAATGGAAGTTTGCCGAGCTGGCCGCCAAGGAGTTCGGCTTCACCCTCGTGAAGATCGGCGCGACCGACGGCGAGAAGGTCCTCTCCGCCATCGACAATCTCGCCGCGGGCGGCGCGCAGGGCCTCGTGATCTGCACGCCCGACACCCACCTCGGGCCCGGCATCGCCGCCAAGGCCCGCGCCGCCGGCCTCAAGCTCATCGCCGTCGACGACCGCTTCGTCGGCGCCAACAACCAGCCGATGACCAAGGTCCACTACCTCGGCATCTCCGCCGGCAAGATCGGCGAGTCGGTCGGCCAGACCCTCGCCGCGGAGATGAAGAAGCGCGGCTGGACCGCCGCCGACACCGCCGTCTGCGCCGCGACCTTCGACGAGCTCGCCACCGCCAAGGAGCGCACCGACGGCGCGATCGGCGCCCTCAAGGCCGCGGGCTTCCCCGAGAACCGCATCTTCAAGGCCCCGCAGCGCACCGCCGACATCCCCGGCTCGTTCGACGCGACCAACGTCCTCCTCACCCAGAAGCCCGACGTGAAGCACTGGCTCGTCTGCGCCAACAACGACAACGGCGTCCTCGGCGCCGTGCGCGCCCTCGAGGGCCGCGGGTTCACCGCCGAGACCGCCGTCGGCGTCGGCATCAACGGCACCGACTGCATCGGCGAGCTCGAAAAGTCCAAGGCCACCCCGTTCTTCGGCTCGATGCTCCTCTCTGCCAAGAGCCACGGCTACGAGACCGCCAAGATGATGTATCAGTGGATCAAGGACGGCAAGGAGCCCGCCCTCGAAACCCGCACGGTCGGCGTGCTCATCACCCGCGAGAATTTCCGCCAGGTCCTCAAGGAGCAGGGCGTGCGGGACTGAGCCTCTCTCATCCGTAGGGCGTCCGTCTTGCGGACGCCATGGTGCGAACGCCAGTGGTCTGCGCGGCGTCCGCAAGACGGACGCCCTACAACCCAGCCTTTTCCTCGCCTCATGTCCGCCCCGCCGACCGCCCCCGCCCTCGCCTTCGACCGCGTCGCGATGCAGTTCCCGGGCGTCAAGGCCCTCGACGACGTCTCGTTCGACGTGCGGGCCGGCTCGATCCACGCCCTGATGGGCGAGAACGGCGCGGGCAAGTCCACCCTCCTCAAGATCCTGAGCGGCGCCTACAGGCCCTCCGGCGGCGCCCTCGCGATCGACGGCGCGCCGCGCGCGTTTGCCAGCACGGCCGACGCCCTCGCCGCCGGCATCGCGGTGATCTACCAGGAGCTGCACCTCGTCCCCGAGATGAGCGTGGCCGAGAACCTGTTCCTCGGCCACCTCCCGCAGAAATTCGGCATCGTCAACCGCCGCGCGCTCGCCGACGCGGCGCGGAAGCAACTCGAACTGATCGGCGAGGCCATCGACCCGTGGACGAAGCTCGGCAAGCTCTCCCTCGGCCAGCGCCAGATGGTCGAGATCGCCAAGGCCCTCACGCGCGGCGCGCGCATCATCGCCTTCGACGAACCCACCAGCAGCCTCTCCGACCGCGAGGTGCGCCGGCTTTTCACGATCATCCGCGAGCTGCGCGGCCGCGGCTGCGCCATCCTCTACGTCTCGCACCGCATGGAGGAGATCTTCGAACTGTGCGACCGCATCACGATCCTGCGCGACGGCCGCCACGTCGAAACCGCCTACCTCGCGACCATCACGCGCGAGACCGTCGTTCAGCGCATGGTTGGCCGGAAGCTCGCCGACATCTACAACTACACGCCGCGCCCGTACGCCGGCGCGGGCCTCGTCGTCGAGGCGCTCACCGGCCCGGGTCTCGCGGAACCGTGCTCGTTTAGTGCGGCGGCGGGCGAGATCTTCGGCTTCTTCGGCCTGATCGGCGCCGGCCGCAGCGAGCTGATGAAACTCCTCTTCGGCGCCGCCACCCGGACCGGCGGCCGCGTCACCTTCGCCGGCCGCGAGCTGGAACTCGTTTCGCCGCGCCAGGCCATCGAGGCCGGCATCGTGCTCTGCCCCGAGGACCGCAAGAAGGAGGGCATCGTCCCCGTCCGATCCGTCCTCGAAAACACCAATCTCAGCGCCCGCCGCCGCACCGCCCGCGCCGGCCTCTTCATCAACGAGGCCTGGGAACAGTCCAACGCGAAGCAGCGTTCCGAGCAGCTCCGCGTGAAGACGCCCTCCGTCCGCCAGCTCATCCGCAACCTCTCCGGCGGCAACCAGCAGAAGGTCATCCTCGGCCGCTGGCTTTCGGAAAAGGTCAACGTCATCCTCCTCGACGAGCCCACGCGCGGCATCGACGTCGGCGCGAAGAGCGAGATCTACACGATCATGCAGGACCTCGCGCGCGCGGGCGTCTGCGTGATTGTCGTCTCCAGCGAGCTCCCCGAGGTCCTCGGCGTCTCCGACCGCATCGCGGTGATGCGCCAGGGCAAGATCGCGGCCATCCTCGACCGCGCCGACGCGAACGAGGAAAAGCTCCTCAAGCTCGCGCTCCCCCTCGAAACCGCCCGCGCATCGTAGCCCTTTTTCGTCATGTCGTCCGCCACCGCCCCCTCCCCCGCCCCGCGCAAACCGATCGCCGACTTCTTCGACAAGGCGGGGATGCTCGTCGTGCTCGCGATCCTGTTCATCGGCTGCTCGGTGTTCGTGGAAAATTTCCTTTCGTGGCGCAACATGCAGGGCCTCGCCCTCGCCGTCTCGATGACGGGCATGGTCGCGTGCACGATGCTGTTCTGCCTCGCCGCCGGCGACTTCGACCTCTCCATCGGTTCCGTCGTCGCCTGCTCCGGCGTCGTCACGGCCCTCGTGATGAACCGGACCGACAGCATCTTTCTCGGCATGCTGGCCGGGCTCGCGTGCGGTGCTGTCTCCGGCTTCGTCAACGGCTGGGTCGTCGCCAAGCTCCGCATCAACGCCCTCATCGCGACCCTCGCGACCATGCAGATCGTGCGCGGGTTCGGGCTGATCGTGTCCGACTACAAGGCGGTCGGCATCGTGAACGAAAACTTCTTCGACCTCGGCAACTCGCGGTTCCTCGGCATCGACACGCCGATCTGGATCACCGTCGCGTGCTTCCTGCTCTTCGGGTTCATCCTGAACCGGACGGTCTTCGGCCGCGACACGCTCGCCGTGGGCGGCAACTCGGAGGCCGCCCACCTCGCCGGCATCGCCGTGGAGCGCGTGAAGATCATCATCTTCACCGCGCAGGGCATGATGGCCGCCTTCGCGGGCATCGTGCTGGCCTCGCGCCTCACGAGCGGCCAGCCGAACACCTCGGTGGGGTTCGAGCTCGACGTGATCTCCGCGTGCGTCCTCGGCGGCGTCTCGCTGACGGGCGGCGTGGGCAGCATGGCCTTCGTCATCGCGGGCGTACTCATCATGGGCATCGTCCAAAACGCGATGAACCTCCTCAACGTCACCACGGGTTACCAGTATGTCGCTCGCGGCCTGATCCTGCTGGCGGCGGTGTTGTTTGACCGGTGGAAGCAGCGGAAGGGGTGAGGGCAGAACCTCATCGTCCTCTTGCATGGGAGGGAGCGGTTTGCTGGGTTCAGGAAATACTCACCGCCGAAATTTCCCGTACTGCACTCGCCCTGCCACCCGAGGAGCGCCTTGAGCTGGCCCGCCGTCTGGTCGAAAGCGTGGTCGAGCCCGCGGCCCTCGCTGAGGCCGTTAAGGAGGGCCTTCGCCGAATCGAGGACGTCGCGACCGGGCGCATGACCGGCCTGACCGAGGAAGAATATCAGACCGAGTTACGTTGAGCAGAAACCCGTTCTTCGTCACCGCCCGTTCATCCACACCCACTTTACCTCGGAGTAATGCCATTTGCGGCCGTTGGCATCGGGGGTGACGGAGCTCTTCCACGCACCGTTGGCGTCTTTCTCCACCGCGAGCTGAGTCCACGAATACTCGCCTTTCTCGTAGTCGAAGGTTTCGCCGTCGTCGTCGTAGAGCGCGAGTTTACCGGGGGCTTCGCCGTAGTGGCGGACTTCAAGCGCGACGGTCTCGCTCGCGGCGGGCGTCCACTGGCGGTTCTCGGCGAGCAGCGGGA
This sequence comes from Verrucomicrobiota bacterium, assembly GCA_026398065.1. Classification (GTDB taxonomy): domain Bacteria; phylum Verrucomicrobiota; class Verrucomicrobiia; order Opitutales; family Opitutaceae; genus GAS368. Next base: position 4,153 of record JAPLTR010000890.1, read on the forward strand.
TCAACGAGCCGTCCTTCACAAAGACCGACATCGCGTCGAGCGAAGGCGCGACCTCGATGGTCTGGTTTTCGCCGGCGAATTTTCCGGTGTAGAAGTCGTACCATTTGCCGGCGGGCAGAAGGACCTTGCGGGTCTTCGCGCTCGGCGCGATGGGCGCGACGAGGAGCGCGTCGCCAAACATGTATTGGTCCTTCACCTCCCGGGCCACGGCGGCGACCTCGTAAGGGTTGGCGGTGGCGTCGAGTTTACCGGCCTCGGTCTGCTCAGCGACGACGCCCACCGCGCCCGCGAGTTGCATCGGGCGTCCCTTGATAATGGTACTGCGCGAACGCGTTGTAGAAATAGGGCAGCAGGCGCAGGCGGAGCACGATGGCGTCGCGGATCTGGTCCTTCACGGCGGTGTGCGTCCAGAGCTTCTGCGCCGAGGCCCAGCCGTTGTAGAGCGCGAGCGGGGAAAAACACACGGCCTGCGTGCGGCGCAGCATGTCCTCGCCGCTGTTGCTGCCGCGCACCTCGGGCGACCACAGCACGCCGGCGAAGCCGCTGTTGCTCACGGCGGTGATGTAGCCGTCGAACTCGTAGTTGTCGTTGTAGATCACGAAGGGAAACGGCGACGCACCGGCGTTGGTGCCGCGGATCTGGCCCATCGTGCGACGGTTGCTCCGGTGAAACGCGTCGAACACCGTGCGCTGGAGCAGCAGCCCGTACGTCTGGCGCAACTGCTCGGCGTCGCGCCACGAGGGAAACACCGCGACGTCGGGCCAGAGGTAGCGGTCGTAGCCGTCGACCTCGTCGAGCTTGAAGCCCCCGACGGCGTTGGGGTTCAGGTCGACGACCGTCCGCTTGAGGTGGTCGGAGAAAATCTGCTGCGCCGCGGGCTGCGAGTAGTCGGGCACGATGCCGTTCCACACGAGATGCGTGCCGGCATACGGGAGGAGCTTGGCATGGAGCGGGGTGCCGGGCGCGACGTAGGTGAAGCCGCCCGTGAGCGTGGCCGTCGGCCAGTCCGTGGCTGAGACGGTAACCGTGACGGGGCCGGCGGCGTTGGACGCGGGGACGAGGACGGTGAGGGCCGTCGGGCTCTCGGCG
>JAPLTR010000537.1 GCA_026398065.1 Verrucomicrobiota bacterium
TAGTAAACGGTGGCGGCGTTGTAGGCGCCGACGTAAACGAGGCCGGGGCCGACCGGACCGTTGGTCCCGTTCGTGCCATTGGTCCCATTGGCGCCGTTCGCACCGTTCGCGCCATTGGTGCCGGCGCGGGCCTTCGCGAGAGAAAAGATCTTTGTGAGGGTGAATGCGCCGGCGAGGTTTACGTCGAGCGCGATGGTGCCGTGGTCTGCGGTCAGGGTGTTGCAGTACACGGTGTCGGCGTCCTCCTTCACCGCGGTGGCGTTGGTGAGGGCGCCGACGGCGACGCTGAATTGGTCACTGTTGGGCGAACTCGCGACGGGCGTCAGGGCGGTGCTGCCGCGGAAGACGCGCACATCGGTGCGGGCGGCACCGCCGGCGCCGAGCTGGCCGGATGCGGGCGTGCCGTCGGAGGCACATGCGACGGTGTGGGCCTCGTTGGTGAGGACGACGGTGTAGCCGCTGCTGTCGTCGGGCGTGAGGTCGGGCAGGGTGAGGGCAAGGCCTGGATCGTCGGGGGCGGCAATCCCGTCGGCGCCTAGGGTGAAGAGCTGGAGCTTGAAGTGCTTGGTCGCGATGCCGCTGCTATACGCGTTGAGGGTGTCGCGGACGCGGTAAAACTCGGCGTGTTCTACGCTCGCGAGTTCGCTGCGATAGAAGAGCCAGCCGGCGGTCGCGACGCTGTGCGCGGCGGCGGCCGTGCCGCGACGGGCGCGGAGGAGGGTGAGATCGTAGGTATTCGTGGCTACGGTGGTGATCGCACCAACGCTCAGAAGCTCGTTTTCGAGTAGGAACAGCAGGGTGTCGTCGCTCTGCGCAACGGTGCTTTGCGCGGCCATGCGGGGGAAGTCCAGGCTCGTCGACGTCACGCGCACGGTGGTGGCGGAGGAGGTGAGCGCGAGCGCGAGGGCGACCTTGGCGGCGAACCCACGGCAGTCCAGGATGTCCTCCCACGGCGAGGCCCCGGTGGGGCTGAGGTGCAGGTCGGCACGGTAGATCGAGCGTTTGGGGCGGTTGATGAGCGGGGCGACGCGGCGCAGGTCGGTGAGGCCGCGGGGCACGAGCCAGAGGCGCACGTCGGCGGGGTCGAGTTCGCCGGGGAGGTCGTCGGCGGGCAGCGTGCGGTCGTCGATGGGCGCGACGTAGGGGCGCGGAAACGCGCCGCGCTCGCGGGTCAGTGTGAGGACGTCGCTGGCGGCGCCCATCCGTATCCGCCGGGCGGTGACGCGACAGAGGAGGTCGATGGCGTGCGGCGCGTAGTCCCAGTTGACGAGGTCGCCCGGGGCGAGGGCGGCGGCGCGGGACTTGAAGACGGTGAGGTTGGTGGCGATCTCGCCGCTGGCGGAGTCGGCGGCGGAATCGGCGGCGATGAGCGCGGCCTGCTCGGGGTCGTGGATGAAGGGACGTTCCTTGCGGGTCGGCTCCGCGGAGATGTTGTTCTCGCGGTTGGCGGGGGCGTTGTAGCGGGCGGCGTCCTCGTCGTAATCCTTGTAGAACGAGCGGAAAGAAACGACCACACTGGTGGCCCCCTCGTTCCAATCGGGGATACCGCCGCCGCTGGGTTTGGCCTCCAGATCGGCCTCGGTGATCTCGGGAAGGCCCGGGGGTAGGGCGGCGGTGCCGGGAAACCAGCCGACGCAGAGCCGGCCGTTGTTCGCATACAGATAGCCGTCGACGTAGGCGGGGATCTGGCTGAGGGCGTCGCCGAGCGTGGTGGAGGCGGTGAAACAGGGGTGGCAGTAGACCTTGCTGTAGTCGCGCCCGCCGACGCCGGTGGACTCGAGCGAGAGGGCCTGCTGACCCCAGTGTGCAGGATCGAGGAGATCGTCGTCGAAATCGCCGCCATTCGCCGCGCGGCAGAGGGCATAGGCGGCCGCGAAGGGATTGACGCCATAGGGGTGTTGGTCGCCGGTGCTGAAATCGCCGAGAGGCGGCACGTGGCGGCCCAGTTCCACCGCGAGCGAGGGTAGCGCGCCGCCGCTGAGCTCGATGTCAATCCACTCGATCCACACGACGCCGCGATAGGGCGGATGGGGCTGGCCGGTGGCGGTGGCGAGTGCATCGGCGGAGGTCGCGGGGGCGTCCTCCGTGCCGCGGTGGACGATGAGGCGCCACCCGTTTTCGAGGGTGAACGGCTGCGACTCGGGATTGCCGTGGGCGGCAAAGTCGAAGGCGAATCCGGAACCGATTCGCTGGCCGTCGGCAAAGACGAAGCCGATGAAGTCGATCGGACCGGCGCAGTAGGCCGCCGCGATGGAGCAGTATTGGCGCTCCGCGCCGTTCTTTTCAACGGTGGTGTGCGACGCATATTTGTCGGAGATCCATTTCGATGGGAACACCTCGCGGCCCCAGCCGACCGGTACAACATCGGCGGCGCGGTAGCCGGAGCTGTGCTTCGGATCGGATCCGGCGGCGCTTTGCGGAAGGGAGGGCGTTTTGACGAGGAAAGACATGGGAATCTTCGATTTGGGAATTTCGATTTTCGATGGGGCGCGACGGGATGGCGGGAGGCGAGGGTGAGGTGTGGGATTTAGGCCGAAGGTTGGCTACGGACCGGTTCCTCCATCAGCCGGTAGCGGCTGGGGGCGAAGTTGAGCTGCGCAAGCGTCATGGCGCAGTAGCCGGCGGGGCGCAGGATGTGGTGGACGAGACCGCCGACACGCAGGCCGAGATGATGCTCGGTGCGCCCGACGACCGGAAACACGATGTCGCCATCGAGGTGAGGTTCATCCTCGTCGACGCGGCGCACGCGGTGGCGGACCGCGGGCTGTTCGAACCAGCTGCGCAGGATGCTCGCGGTGCTGTGTTCCGCGTGGTTGAGCGCATACGGTGGCACCGCGACCGCCGCGGGGATCGCGCCGATCTCGGCGAATACCGCGCCGACGAAGCCCGCGCAATCCACGCCACCGCCCGGCCCTTTGACCAGCGAGCGCAGGCGGAACGGGGTGCCGTGCCAGCTCGCGCAGGCGGTCCGGAGGGCGGAGACACGTTGGACGGCGGCGGCGCACTCCGGCCGCCCCGCGGGGGCAAAATAGTCGTGGGGACCCGAATTCATTTTTTGGCCTTGGGGACGGAGCTGGTGGCGGTCTGATCGATGTAATCGGGCATGAACGGGAAGCCGCGGAAGGCGGCCTGGTTCGCGAACTTCGTTCCGCAGTCCGAGCCGTACTGGCCGCCGCAGCCTGGGAGCAGCTGCGCGGTCTGACCGCCGGGGGTGATGAGATCGGACCAGAGCGGGCGGTTGACCTTGAGCACGATATTGCCGCCGCTCATCGCGTTGGAGAGGATCGTGGCGACCTGGGTGCTGCGGCCGGTGCCGGTGCGGAGCACACCATTGGGCCCGAAGAAATTCGCCGGCCAGGTGGCGCCGCCCCAGCCGACGGGCGACCGCACGGTGAGGGTGAAACGGTCGGCCGCGAGGTCGGCGGGTGAGATCACGCCGGTGGTGGCGTGGTCGGCCTCGACGAGGCCACAGCGGGCGTCGAAGACCAAGGCGTTGCACCGCGGGCCATAGACGTCGCCGGGCACGCGTTTTTCAAGGAGCTTGCCGAATAGCGTGGCGGTGACGGTGAGGGTGTTGCCGTTGGGGAGGACGGTGCGCACAAAACCGTCGAAGACGGTCGTCCGAGTGGCGGCGACGTCCGTGGGATCGCAGCGCTCGACCGTGAGACGCACGCGGCCGAAAAGTTTGCCGACGAGCCAGTCGGCGAGGAGCGAGCCGGCGATGTAGGCAACATCGAGCTCGGCCTTCACGTCCTGGGGGCGGAGGGAGAGGAGCATCTCGGTGTGCACGCATTGGGCGGGCTGATACGTTTCGCCCGCGACGACGACGGGCGCGTCCCAGTTGGCGTAGCGCTCGGGATTTGCCGGGTCGTGCTGGTAGGTAAAGCGGTAGAGGTACACCTCGCTAGGGACCGCCTGGCTGCGGGCCCCCGTGTCGATTTCCTGAACAAAGCCGATGGTGGAGGTCGCAGTGGCGGCGGAGGTGAAGCTCAGGGTGAGGGTGTCGCTGGCGAAGCGCGCGGTGTACGCGTCGGGCGTCTGGGGGGTGTCGGCGCCGGTCTGGAACCACGCGGGGACGGGCGCCCAGGCGTGCAGCGCGCCCTGCTGCGTGACAAACCACGTGAGCGCATCGCGGATCGCGAGGCGGTTGGCGAAGGTGAAGAACGCCTCCTGGGTCCAGCGCGGGGCGGCGTTGCGGCGGTCGAGACCGGGTTCGCGCGCGGCGCCGCCGAGATCGATCAGCTCGAGGCCGTACTGGCTCTGGTCCTTTGTCGGCGAGGCATAGTCCGGGAGCGCGGTCCACGCGGAGCCGTGGGCGTTGATGCCGATGCCGCACGACCAGGGGCTGGCCTCGGTGACGGTCACGTCGACCGTGCCGACCGTGGAAGTGAGGGCGCGGACGGCGGGGCGCTCCCGCCAGCGGCCGATGAGGAGCGGGGCAAGTAGCGGATACGGGGGCGAGCCGGGCACGCTGCCGCCGTCGTAGATTTCAAAGGCGCCGGTGGCGGGATCGAAGTTGACCACTTTCTGCGCGTCGTAGATTCGCTCGGCCCAGCGATCGCACGGAAGGGCGTCGATCCAGAGCGGGACGCCAAGGAGGTGCTCCCCGAGGGCCGCGGTGCCCTTGCGGAAATCGTCGGCGGCAGTGCCGTGGAGGGTGAGGGTGACCCTTTGCGCGAGGAGGAGGCCGGCGCGACCGGCGCGGCGTTCCTCGATGGTGGTCCTGCCCTCGCCGATCACGGTGTCAAGGCGATGCGTGACCTCCACGGGACGCGCGGCCGAGTGGTCCGGGCGGATGAGCAGGAGACGGAGCGAAAGGTCGCCAAGAATGGTGGCTGGAAAAAGCATGGGAGCGGTGGGCGGGAGGGGAAACGGCACGCATCTAGGCGTTCATGAAGGCGCCCCGGTGACGTTGCACCGTATCCACAATATGGTTATCCCATTCGGGCTGGCGGCGGAGCCGGTCGAGGGTCTCGCGACTGTCGACGAGGACGAGGGTGCGCTGCGGTTTGGGAGCGGTGATGGCTGGGGCGCGGCCGAGGCCGGGGGAGAGGCGGTCGAAGGCGAGCTGATCGAGCGCGGGCACGCCGAGGCGGCCGACGGCCTCGGAGGGGATGACATATTCGCCGCGATGGACGATGCCCGCGGGTTGGTATTTGCCACCGTCGCCGGTGTAGCCGCCCGAGGCGAAACCCCCGAAGGCGGCCATCGCGGCGGCGAGCGCAACCATGCCGAGGACGGCCGCCGCGCCGAATGTGCTGATGCTGGCCAGGGTCGCGGCGGGGGCATTGGCGGTGGTGTTGGCGGTGGCTTCGGTTGCGGAATTGAGCATGCGTTCTTTCCGGAGGCCCTCGCCCACGGCGTGGGTGGTGAGGAGTCCAGTTTTGATGAGGGCTTGGGTGGCCAGCCATTGGACGCCCATCTGGATGATCGTGTTGATGAACGATTGGAACACGCTGGTGCGGAGGGCGCGGATGGAATCGCCGAAAGATTTGGTGCCCCGCATCCAGCCGTAGATGCCGTCGCCAACGCCTTTCACGGCTGCGCCCATATTGGTCTTGATCGCTGCGGCGACGCTGTCGGCGGCACTCGTCGTGCCACTCGCCCATTGCTGAAGACCGGCCCCGAAGCTCTCCCCGACAGTGAGACGGCGCTCGCCGGATGCATTGACGGGCTTGAGGGTGGCTTGGAAATCGGCGGCCGCTTTCTGGGCGACAGATTTTTGCAGCAATTGCTCTTCCCTCTCCAAGTCGACGATCTTGGTGCGAACGGCGTAGTATTCCTTGAGCCGCGCCATCTCCGTGGTGGTGATGGTCCCGTCTTCCCGTTTGGCCATCAACTCGCTGGCATTGGAGTATTGGACGGCAAGCTGGCGATTGAGATCGAGTTGTTGACGTGCCACGACCAGCAGTTTTCCGCGTTGTGCGATCTCGTCCGCCACGGGGTTGGCGGTGGCGTTTTCCTTGATCGCGGTCTTTTTTTCGTCGAAAAACTGTATTCGATTTGCGGTGCTGACTGTCAGCGATTGCTGGAGGTCCTTGGTGTGGTCGAATCTTTCGACAACCGCTTCGGTGAATCCCTTGGTCCCCTTCATCAGCGCTCTGATCTCCTCAATGCCGCGGCGGGCGATGCTAAACTTGGAACCCGCGTCGAGCGCGGTTCCCAATGCGCGACCGAAATTGACCGTCTCGTTTGTGGCCAGACGCAGGCCTTCCGTGAGCTGGGACAGATCCCGAAGCCGCGATTGTGGGGTGTTTGGGGCGCTGGACGTGGAGGTCGACGGGAGCATGATGGGTAGAGAAGAGGCGATGGTGGATTCTACGAAGATGGCCGCGCGCGGGCCGCGATATGGGCAAAGGTGGCGAGTTCTTCGCGAGAGGGTTGAGTCCGGGAGATTTCAGGGGTGGGGACGGAGGCGGCGATCACGGCATCCATCTGGGCGAGGAAGCCGTTGAAACCGTGGTGGGCGTCTTTGGCTCCGAAGGCGGTGGCGGTGGCGTGGAGTGCGGCGATGGCGGCGGTTTTCGCCCGAGCCGCTTCGAAGGCGGCATGGCGGGCGAGGACCAGCTGCATCCAGGAGACGGTCTCATTCAGCGCGGCTTCTCGTCCGAGGCCGCTGATAATTGCGAAGTCAGCGACGAGCTCCACGAGGCGAACTCGCGACGCATGGGCTCCATGATAGCCTGAGTCATCGCCGTCAGGACCGGCTGCAGCGTTTGACCGCGGGCGATCTGGCGCTGCGCTGTCCGGATCGCGCGGGAGAAATTTAGCGCCTGGGCTAGGTCGGCAAGTGCCACGTGGGATTCATCGGTAAGACTGTCGACAAAGGTCGCGTCGACCGGCTGCCAAGGAGGGGCTGAATCCGAAATGTCGGAGCCGCCTGATGAAGTGGAGGTGACGGTCGGCCCTGGCGCGCAAGCAGAGGCGGAAGGAGCGGTGCGGCGCTCCGTGCAGCGTTGAATGAGGTCGGCTTCGCGGCCGATGTGGAAGAGTTCGAGGAGCTCGAGATGGTGGCGAACGGGGAGCTCGCGGACGCGGACGGCAACGGTCGAACCGTCACGCAGGGTGGCGGCGGACATCTCACCGGCGAAGAGAACGGAGACGGAATGGGTGTTCATGGAGTGGATACGGAATACGACGTGAGGGAAAGGAGGTCAGAGGTGCGTGGAGCCGGGCTCACCGCTGGGGCAAGCGGCCTTTTGTGGAGGGTTTTCCGCGGTGAGAGCGCGCACGGTTGCTCCTCGGGAGGCGAGTGACTACAAAGACTCGTTGATGGTTCGGACCGTTGAGGAATGCCCGTTCGGCGAGGCGCGCGAGGTTGTCGAGGGCTTAGTCGGGTGCGAGGAGCATCAGACGGGACGGATGGGTGACGAGTGGTGTGGGTGACGGGTGGAAAGTTGAATCTGCGGAGAAAGTGCCCGGGAGGGTTCGGAATGCCGGAGGGGCTGAGTCTGAGGGAAACGAGTGATTCGAACGGGTGGGCAGACGCGGGTCAGGGGGTGGTGCCCCAGATTTGGAATTGGATGTCGTAGTTGCCAAAGGTCGTCGGGTAGCTGTTCACGCCGGCCAGGGTGAAGTAGGTCAGTTGCCCCAAGACCACGGTCGGCGTCGTATACCATGTTGCGGCGAAACTGCTCCCGTCAGAAGGCCCGGTCGGCGAGATAGTAAGATGATAGCCGGTCGCAGCTGAAAGGGAGACCGGGGTGGAAAACGGAAAATCTACGAGCGTCTGAGTCCAACTGTCGCTGCCCGGCACAGCGTTGGAGGTGCCGAGCAGGCCGCCAAGATTCATGGTGCTGGCCGCCCAAATTTTTGTGACGAACAATTTGCCGGCGATCGAGGTGCCGGCCTTTGACAGCTTGAAGACGACCTTGGTCACCGTGTGAGCCGACGAATCG
>JAPLTR010000652.1 GCA_026398065.1 Verrucomicrobiota bacterium
CAGCGATGTGTGACCAAAAAGTGTCAGCGATGTGTGCGCAACCACCGGAGAGGCGTCCCTACCCTCCTCACTCGTCCCGGACGCGTCCCGCGAGGCTCTTGATGTAGAGCGTGATCGACTCCAGCTGAACCTCGCTCAGCACGCCCTTGAAACTCGGCATCTCGATCTGGCCCGCCTTCATCCTCTTCTGCTGGGGATCGAGAATCTTTTCGCGGATGTACTGTTCGTCCGCCACCTCGCTCGTGCCGTCGATGAACGTGCGCTTCGAACCGAACAGCCGCCGCCACGTCGGGCCGACCTTGCCCTCGGTCGTGCCGTCGGCCGAGTGACACACCGCGCAACCCAGCGAGACCGCCAGCTCCTTGCCCTGCGCGACCGTCGGCGCGGGCTCCTTCTCGCGCACGATCGCCTGCGCAGCCTTCGTGAGATCCACCTTCGCAAAGCCCGCCTGCGCCAGGTCCAGGGGACGCGGCTGGTTAACGGTGAAGTATACCACCCCGCGCGCGACCGCGCCGTTCGCGAGCCGGAAATCGTGGCGTACTTCGAGCTGCGCCATCGCCGGCAGCTTCGGCAGGTGGATGAAGACGGACTTGAGGTCGGCCGAGAGCACCGTCTGCGCGACGCCCCAGGGTGTCGTGCCCGCGGTGCCATCGAGGGCGTAGCGGCCGCTGCCATAGGCGGAGCTGCGCTTGTAGTTCCACCCGCGCGCAATGATCTTCTCCGCGCCGAGCGACGCGGGATCGAGCGGCGTCGCAAACTCCAGGATGACCCCATCGGCACACGAGCGCGCTGCGACCGCCGTCGCCACCGGGGTGCCGCCGGGCCGCAGCCGCCCCAACGCCCAGTTCGAGGTCGTGCGCGTGCCCCAGATCTGGAAGCCGGCGAAAAACAGCGCGCTGCCCGACGGGTTCATCCGCGCGTGGAGCAGCGGCAGCTCCGTCTTCAGGTCGAGCGGGATCACCGCGCCCTGCGGCACCGGGGCGTCGAGATCGGGCGTGATGACAAACACCCGGCCCGTGCCATACGAAAGATGGAGCAGGCGGCCGTTCCACGGGCCCATCCCCTCGCCCACCATCCAGACCTCCGACGTCGACGACGTGTCCTGGTCGTAGGGCACCCACGCGAGCGGCGGGGTGACGTTCGCGAGCTCGTTTTGGACGTAGCCGAAATTATCCCCGGGACGCACGAGGTAGCAGACGGACGAACAGATATAGTGCCCCTGCTGGTCGGTCGCGGTGACGACCCCCGTCTTCGGATGCACGGTCACAAACGGCTCGCGCGCGCCGCGCGAGACCAGCTCCGCCTTCCGGCCATCGGGCGAGATCTTCACAACCGCGCCCGTGTGCGCCGTGCCCTCGCCGCCGACAGCCATGCCGCTGCGGTTCACGATCCCGCCCTGCGAATAGTACGTCGAACCATCCGGCCCGATTGCCATGTCGAGCGGGAAGGAGCGCGTCGACTGGCTCTGGATCACGAGGTCGCTGAAATTCTCAAACCAGTCCGCCTCGCCATCGCCGTCACGGTCATGCAGGCGCACCACGCCATTTTTCGTCGCGACCTGAATGATCCCCTGCGGCGCGGCGATCGCGAGCGGCTCGTTGAGCCCCGACGCGAAACGCCGCCACGTGAGCTGGGCGAGCTGCGGGTCGGCGAAACCGCTTACGAGCCAGACGTCGCCGTCATAGGTGACGACCGCCGCGCGATCGTCGGTGAGAAACGCCAGGTCCGCCACACGCACGCGGCGCGCCCAGGGATTCTCGTCCGGTGTCGCGATGCGGTCGAGGACGAGGCCGTTTTGCGCAAGGGCATTGAGTTGCGCCGGCGCACTCGCGGAACCGGACCAGCGCAGCCCGCCTTTTTTCCGGGGCAACGGGGGCGTCGCCGCCACGGGCGCCGTGGGCGCGGTGGACTCAAACGACAGCGCCAGCGTCACCCGCTGCGTCTGCGTGGACGGCGCGAGCGTCGCGACAAGATCGGAGCCGGTGCCGCTCACCACGAAGGACGCCGCATTGCTCGTCGCCTTCGCCTCGGCAGCCACGGCATCGCCGACGGCAAACGCGAGGGGCTTCGCATGGGCCGCGACCTCGAGATGGCGCAGCACCTCGCCGCCCGTGGCGGAGGGCTCGTACCACTCGCTCACGGAGGTCGTGCCAACGTGGTAGCGGAGGATGGCGGTCTCGCCCGCAAGCTCGACGCCCTCGAAGCGCACCTGCTCGGCCGGCAGCGGTCCGCGGCCCACGTCGCCCGCCCCCGCCGCCGGGCGCGGATCGCTCAGGAGCGCGGCGGCGTCGCCGCCCACGCCCGGGTGCACGCGCGTGCTCAGCAGCACCGGCCCGGTCGGGCGCGGGTGCTCGCCGCCGACTTTCTTGCGGATATTCTCATACGAAACGCTCGCAACGGTCAGCAGCGACACGGGCGGGCCACCGGCGGGAATTTTCCAGATCGCCGCCACGCGCATCAGTTCCTGGTCGAAGAGCACACAATGCCCCGACGCGAGCGGGAGCAAAATCCCGCGCACCACGAAATTCTCACCCGTCTTCTGGCCCTTGGCCGGCGCGAAGACCTCGACCGGCGACTGGAAAAACGGCTGCGTCGGCTCGAAAAACGGCCCCACCGCCGGCGCGGCCGACGCGGCGCGCAGCAGGGTCGGCGGAAGCAAAGCCAGGATCAGGGCAGCAACAAGGCGGGCACGGAAAAGCATGGGTGGTGGAGACTAGCCGGCTGTTCGACGAATTGCCCCGGCCTTCGTTGCGCGGCGACGCAAAAAATCAGCCCGCCCGCTCGACCTGCCCCAAGGCCACCGCCAGCTGGCCCCCGACCCGCGCATTGTTGATCAGCAACGACGTATTGGCCCGGCGGGACTCGCCGCCGGTGAGTTCCGCCACGCGACCGAGGAGAAACGGGGTGACGGCCTTGCCGTGGATGCCTT
>JAPLTR010000729.1 GCA_026398065.1 Verrucomicrobiota bacterium
TCGCCGACCGGCTCCTGCGCAACCTCGTCGCCTACACGACACAACCCGGAGGTCACGAGCGCCACGTCCTCATCGAAGCGCCCATCGTCTGGGGCCGCTATGAAACCGAGCGCGGCGTCCTCACCGGCATCAACAGCGGTCTCATGCTCAACTCGCGGCCCGCCCTCCTCGGCAACTACCGCGACAGCCTCGAAATCACCGTGACCAAAGAGGGCCACGAGTTCGCCGGCGGCCCCGGCGGCTGGAACAGCCGCCCCGGCCTCGTCTACGTGCCCTTCGGGCGCCGGCCGTTCGGCCCGTACATCCACCACTCGTGGAGTGGCACGCCCCAGATCCAGGACGCCAAAACCACCGAAGGTTCCGGGCGGTTCTGGTGCCGCATCCCGCCGGGCAAAACATCGGTACAACATCGCGTGTTCAACCCCTCCGCCGAGCCCCTCACTCTGACGGTGTCGGCCAACGTCCAATCCGTTTCCGTCACTCTCGCTCCGGGTGCCACGCAGGTCATCGCGGTGCCGCTCCCCCCGGAGACTTCGACCGTCGAGTCCGCCTTCCGTGGCGACCGCCGCCTCGTCCTGCTCGAGACCACCTTCCAGTAGTCGCTCGCCCGGACGCATCAGTTGCGCAACGTCCCCCTCGGAGTCGCGCCGCGTCCGGCCTACGCTACCTCTCTGACTACCATTCCGGCCGGACGTGCGCTTCCGTTTTGGCCGCCCTCAGCCCCCGAGCCTACCATGTCGCCCATCCTGTGTTCCGTTTTCCGCACCGCCTCCTTCGCGCTGCTGCTCGCCGCGCCTGCCCTGCGCGCGCAAACCATCGCGCCGCCGCCTCCCGTCAAACCAGCCGCACCGGCCGAGGAGCCCCTCGAGCTCTCGCCCTTCGTCGTCGCCACCGAGCGCGACACCGGCTGGTCCGCCAACGACACGCTCTCGGCGACCCGCACCCGCCAGGCTCTGAAGGACGTGCCCGTGAACATCGACGCCATCACGGCCGACTTCATGGAGGACCTCGGCCTCTTCTCCGCCGACGAGGTCACGAAGTTCGTCGCCAATGTCTACGCCGCCCCCGCGATGGAGAACGACAACAACACCGACAACTTCTCCTTCCGCGGCCTCTCCCAGCGGTTCAACGTTTCGCGCAATTACTTCCGCTGGTACGTCCCGAGCGACACCTACAACGTCGAGCGCATCGACTTCGGCAAGGGCTCCAACTCCCTTATCTTCGGCGACGTCGAGCCCGGCGGCCAGGGCTCCGTGTTCACGAAGCGCGCCCTGTTCAAGAATTTCGGCACGCTCCTCGCGCAGTATGGCAGCGAGGACGCCTACCGCGTCCAGCTCGACGTGAACCGCCAGCTCACCAAAAAAATTGCGTTCCGCTTCAACATCGTCCGCCGCGCCGACAAGACCTTCCAGGATTTTTCACGCTACGGCTTCAAGGGCGAGACCGGCACCGTCACCTGGCGCCCGTTCAAGAGCACCGAGATCCGCGTCGAGTTCGAACAGGGCGACATCCGGAACCAGCGCGGCTACGCCGGCGTGCAGATCCGCGAACAGTCCGCCCGCTCCCTCGCCCTCTCCGGGACCGGCTGGTATGTCACCTCCGACGCGACCAACAATTTCTTCGCGCAGTCCACGCTTTCCGCCGTGGACCGCAGCACCGCCAACAACCACGCCGGCGGCTCCCCGAGTCTGGTGGAGGGCGGGTTCTTCGACGTCACCATGCGCAACGCCGCCGGCGCCGTCGTCGGCACAAAGCGCGTGAATGCGTATCCGAAAAACTACAACATCCGCGGCAGCTTCGACGGCTACGGCCGCCCCTTCACCTCGTTTTCGTTCACCATCGAGCAGCGCTTCGGCGACCTCGGCCTCGAGTTCGCCTTCAACCGCCAGAACCAGGAGGGGCTCCGCAACGACAACTATTTCTCCAACATCATCAGCCTCGACGTGAACGGCCGCCCCTACACCGACTCCGTCGGCATCGACCTGAAGCGCTTCGGCAACGACGTCGACGCCTACCGTTTCACCGCCGCCTATCCGTGGCAGATCACGAATTGGATGAAGCAGCTCTTCATCGTGAGCGGCGACTACCGCGAGGACTTCACCAACAATTTCCGCTGGTTCCTCTACAATCTCGCCGGCGTCAACAACGGCGGCCGCGTCAACACCACCAACGACCGCGTCCGCTTCCGCGCCTACCTCGACGACCCGCTCTTCTACTCCAAGGCCTTCTTCGACAAGTTCACGCTCGACGCCCTGCCGAAGTCCGCGACCTTCCAGCCCGGCATGTTCGCCGTCCAGGCCGGCGCCTCCGCCGCCGACGCCACCGAGTACCGCCAGCAGTCCGCCGTCGGCGTCTCCGCCAGCGGCAACTATTTCAAGGGCCGCCTGCAGTCCCTCGTGGGCGTCCGCTGGGATTGGAACAAGACCCTCGACTTCGTCGGCACGGAGCGCGACGCGCGCGGCGAGGATCTCCCGGCCGCGCATCCCAAGGACGCCCCGTCCGGCGACTATCTCCGCAACCCCAACCTCGACCTCTCCAACAAGAGCTACACCGGCGGCCTCACCCTCAAGCTCACCCCCGATATCAACGCCTACGGCGTCTACTCCGAGTCGTTCCGCTTCCAGGACGCGCGCACCTTCGACCGCAAACCGTTCGGCCCGATCTCCGGGACCACGAAGGAACTCGGCCTCAAAGGCGACTTCTGGGGCAACAAGGCGTCGTTCACCCTCGGCTTCTTCAACATCGACCGCGCCAACGTCGAATTCCGCTGGAACCCCTCCTCGTTCTCCGCCGCCGACGTCGAAAATCTGTTCAATCCCAACAATCTCACCCTCGGCTCGCCTGGCTACCTCAAGCCGTGGGACGACGTGAACCAGTATCGCGACATCCTCTCCACGGAGACCTCGAAGGGTTTCGACCTCACGCTCTTCCTGCGTCCCGCCAAGGGCCTCCAGACCCGCTTCACGCTGGCCAAGGCCGACGTCATCACGCGCCCGGATTTCTCCTCCTTCCGCGCATACCTCGACGCCGCCATCGCCCGCGGCAACGAGTCCCCCGCCCTCATCGCCGAGGCGCAGGACGTGCTCAACAGCTCCGATTTTTCCACCAAGCCCACGGGCGCGCGCGCCTCCCCGTGGTCCGCGAGTTGGGTGATCGATTATGGTTTTCCGCGCGAGGCGTGGCTACCGCTCCGAGGCGTGAAGGTCGGCGTCAACGGCAACTGGCGCGACAACTACCTCCTCGCCATCGTCAACGGCCAGGAGTTCTATGGTGGTACGACTCACCTCGTGAACGCCTATGTCATGCGCGACCAGAAGATTTGGAAGCAGCAGGTCCGGTTCCGGCTCGGCTGCCGCAACATCGTCGATCTCGAAAACGGCAACACCCGCCGCACCGGCACGACCACCCTCGCCAACGGCACGACCCTCTACCGCCTCGTCTACGTGATGCCCCCGCAATGGGACCTCACCGCCACCGTGCGCTTCTGATCTTCCTCCTCCACCCCTGTCCGCCATGAAAACCCGCCGCGACTTCCTCAAACTCACTGCCGCCGGCACTCTCGCCACGGCGGCTACTCACGTCCGCGCCGCAAGCGTGCCTGCCTCCTCCGCTACGCTCTCGTCCACCCCGGCGGCCCCTGGCGCCGCACTGCCTTCATCTGCCCCGGCAGCGAGTACGGGGGCCGAGGACCGCGCGGCCTGGGTGCGCCTCGCGCAGAAGCTTTCCTCTCCGCTCCTGCCTGCGCTCGC
>JAPLTR010000195.1 GCA_026398065.1 Verrucomicrobiota bacterium
GCCGCGTCTGGCGGCGTGGACGAAGAACCTGGTGATCGCGGCGAGCTATGGTCTCAGCGCCCCCGAGATGAAACAAGGGCGGGCGACGCTGGCGCCTTTTCGGGATTCCTACCAAACGGCCCTCCACCTTGCGGCGAAGCATGCGTTTGGGCGGAATCACCCGGGGAGCCGCTTCGCTGGCGCCGTCGCAGAGCAGGAATTTGTGGATGCTCTGACGCAGCTGAGACCCAAGATCTTTGAAGTGGGCCGGACCGAAGCGATCGAGGTGACGACCCCCGATCAAACGTGTCCGGACGAGGATGATTTCTTTGCCACGCTGTTTTTGCGCATCACCACGCTCTCCCTAAACAAGTCGGCGCGTTTTGCCTTGGGCGTCGGTCTCTGGCTCTGCGTCTGGCTGTTTCCCATGTATCGCTTCTGGACGAAGTCGACGAGCTTCACCGCGCGCCTGGCCCTGGCCGGTGCGATGGCGGGGTCGGGCGGGTTGATCCTGATGACGATGATGCGGCACCAGTTCGACTACTTCGTCATACCCGCGGGCCTGGTCCTCATCGGCCTGTGTGCGCTCGGCAACCGGCGGGGAATCGGACCTGAGCTTGGCGCCGCGCTGACGTTTTCATTTGGCGTCGGGGTCACGCTCACCGCCCTGTATCTGGGTTTCAGCGCGAAGGCGGGCGCGTGGGACACGATGGAACCGTTTCGGTGGACGGAAGGCGTGAGCTTATGGCCGGCCAATCTGCTGCGACTCGTCGGCGGCGCGCTGGCCGTATTCTGGGCGGTCTCGATCCACCGGAGCCTGCGAAAACTTAACCGGGAATTGGGCGAGCTGTTTATGCTCGAAAAGCGGCGGAGGCCGTTTGTGCGCGTCCGTCCGGCGGGATCGGTGGTTGTGGAGAGGAATGTCTACGCGTGGCCCAACTGGCGGCGCTATGTCGAGCGAAGCGGCGGAAGCAACCTCTTGCGCCGGGCCGCGGGCTGGACGCTGGGACTTCTTGTCATGTGGCTCTATGTGGCGGTGCTGCAATCGAACGCCCCTGCCGTCCCCGGCCGCGGCGAATTCAGTTTTGCCGCCGACCTGGTGATCCACAGCTTCGCCATCGCCGCCTTTGCCTTTCTCACGGCGCAGGTCGTGCTGGTCACCGCCGGCGCGTGCCACCTCACGCGGAAACTGGCGGCGGCCAGGACGGCCTGGCCGGCGGAGCTGGCCCTGCAGGAAGCCCATCGACTGCAGATGCCGGCGGACACGCTCGACGGCTGGCTCGACATTGGATTTGTGAGCAGATTGACCGCCGTGGTTGGCCGTCTGGTCCTCTATCCTTTGATCGTGTTGTTCCTGCTGCTCCTGTCGTCGAGCGAGATTTTTGATCGCTGGGACCTCCACCGTCTCGACCTGATGACATTGATCGTAACCAACGCGGCGATCCCGATCATTTGCGGCTGGCGTCTTTGTCGCGCGGCCGAAAGCGCGCGGCGATCGGTCGTAGGGGAGCTGGAAGCGCACCTCCAGCAGGCGCACGCGAAATCAAGTGCCGGGGCGGCGCAGGTGTCCGGGCTGATCGCGGGCGTAAAATCCTGCCAGATCGGGGCGTTTAGGCCGTTCTGGGAGCAACCCTACGTAATTGCCCTGCTGATACCCATCGGGGGCACCGGGGGCATAGAATTTGTCCAGGGGCTGCTGACAAGGTAGGCGGGTTCAAAGGACGCCGGGGAACGCACGGAAAAAATCCCTGACCAGGCGGTGACTTGCGCCTCCGACGGGTAGCCGACTGCCGGGCGCGCCCCGCGATCGTTCGCCGCAATATTCGTTGGCAGGGTTTTTGTTTGTTACGATCCAACGACCTTGAACGCCGGTCATCACAATTAAGATGGCACCCGCGGCCCGGACGGCGCACCAAAGAAGCATGCCTGACACCTGTCATCTCCGCGTTCAAATCACCCTGCTGGCCCCGTTGGCGCGCGGCCCGAGGACGCCGCAGTCGACGGAGTTCCGGACGGTGCTCGTTTCGTCAGGCCGCCAGCATTTCACGGCCGACGTGTTTCCTTTGCGGGTGCTCGTCCCGGGCGGGGCGGCGGTCAATTGCGAGGTGAGGTTCGAGTCGCCGGAGGCGGTGGGGCATTTCCCGGCGGGCACCCAGTTCGACTTGTGGGAGAACGGCCGGAAGGGCTACGGCACGACGTTGGCGGTCCTGGCATAGTTGACCGAGGCCGCGCGGGCCTGAGCGCCCCCCGGCCTCGCGTCGATCGTCTAACCCTGCGCTCGGCGGGCTCAGACGACACTCGCGTAGTACTCGGTGTGCGGGCCCGGGGTGGAGACCCACGAGGGGTTGCGGGGGAAGAGCGGGGCATATTTCTCCGCCAGCGCGCGCAGGGCGTCGAGGTCCGCCTGGGTCGCGGGACGGAAGCTCTTGCCGGAGAGGATCGCCTTTTCGGCGAGGTCGGTGAACGACGTGGGCAGCACGGACACGACGGGGTCGAGCGAGAGCGAGAAGCGGACCGCCTGGTCGATCTCG
>JAPLTR010000245.1 GCA_026398065.1 Verrucomicrobiota bacterium
GATGCCCTCCACGTCCGCCGTTTTCGAGGGACCGGTCACCCAGATCACATTGTTGTCGGTGCCGAGGCCGGTGATGGCCTGCGGAAGGTCGGCAAAAATCTTTGTCCGCTCGACGACGGCGATGTGCACCCACGGGGTGAGCGCACCGAGGCGGCGCGAGGTGGTCGCGTCGTTGAGCACGACGGTGCCGGTTTCGGCGATGGCACCGGCGGCCCGCGTGATGCCAAACGCGTAGTCGTCCACCCGCTTCCGGTCGTAGGTCGTCTCGACCTTGAAGTCCGGGCCGAAATGCGGCGCGAGCGCCGGCCACAGCGCGGGGTCGCAGTAGCCATGGAGCCACTTATTTTCGCGCAGGCGCGCGACGAGGGCCGCAGGGTCGGTGAGCGCCACCCCGTTGACGCGCGCGATGCGCTCCGTGAACACCGCCAGGAGATCACGGTCGCCAATCATCTGGCGCATCACCGCGATTTCGGTCGTGTAGTCGGGCATGGCCGCGCGCTGATGCAGCGGGGCGAGCGCGCCACGCACACGGGAAAGGATGGATTCGCGGTCGTCGGCGGAGGACATCTTAGGTCTTTTTCGGAGAAAGGAGTTTTTCGCGTCCCACCAGGTACAGGAACACGCAGATCACGAGAAAGGGAATCATCGAGAGGGCGTCGGAGTTCGGTCCCTCGAAGAAGGGATTGTTCGCCGTCGACCATTTCGTCAGGGCCGCGTCGAACTGGCCGAGCACCCCCGCGAGGAAGGCGATGATGATGCCGGCGATGGCTCCGCCCGCGATGTAGCCGGACGCGAGCAGCACGCCGGGACTCTTGTCGCTCTCCTCGACAAACTGCGTCTCGGTCATCGCCGCATGCGACGCCTTCTTGCGCATCTGTCGGTCGACGAGCCAGCGAACGAGCCCGCCAAAGAAGATCGGCGTGGACGAGGAGAGCGGCAGATAAACGCCCACGGCGAACGCGAGCGCCGGCACAAACGACAACTCCAATGTCACCGCGATCATCACGCCGAGCAGGACCAGGGCCCAGGGCAGTTTCCGGTCAAGGATGCCCTTGATGATATACGACATCAGCGTGGCCTTGGGGGCGTCGAACTTCCGAACCGTGGTGCCATCAGGACGGGTGTTGTAGGCGCCATTGATGCCGGGATCGACCAGCCAGACGGCGGCGCCGGTCGCGTTGACGAAGTATTTTCCGGCCGGGCCGCCGACATCGTCGGTTTTGTGCCAGACAAGATAGGAACCGGCGTCATCGCGCGCCTGCGGGCCGACGAGGGCCTGCTGTTTCTTCTCCAGCTTGGTCACATCGGTCTGCAAACCAGCGGGGGCGACTTTCGCGACGGGCACGTAGACGGTCGCCGTGTCGTTCAGCTTGAGCAAGATCGGCCCGAGCAGGAGTGCGGAGAGGAGCGAACCGGCAAGGATGGCGATCTGCTGGTACTTGGGCGTCGCGCCGAGCAGGTGGCCGGTTTTCAAGTCCTGCGAGGTGGTCCCGCCCTGAGAGGCCGCGATGCAGACGATCGCTCCCACGGAGAGCGCGGTGACGTAGTACGTGCCGCCGGTCCAGCCCACGATCAGGAAGATAAGGCAGGTGAAAAGCAGCGTGGCCACCGTCATTCCGGAGATCGGGTTGGAGGAGGAGCCGATTTCACCCGTGAGCCGCGACGAGACGGTGACAAAGAGGAATCCGAACACGATGATCAGGAGTGCGCCCAGCGGATTGATGTGCAGCGACGGCGCGCAAACCATCGCCGCGATCAGCACGATGATGCCAATGCCGACAAACTTCATCGAGAGATCGCGCTCGGTGCGGGGCACCGCAGCGGAGGCCTCGCCCGTCTTGCGGCCCATGCCGAAGTCCCGGAGACCGCCCTTGAACCCATGCCAGATGGTCGGCAGCGACTGAAACAGACTGATCAGACCGCCCGCCGCCACCGCGCCCGCGCCGATGTAAAGGATGTAAGCGCCGCGGACCTGATTGGGCCCCATCTCGGAAATCGGCATCGTGCCGGGCGCCAGCGCCCCGGGAATCTGGTCGCCGAAGAACTTGATGAGCGGAATCAGCAGCAGGTAGCTCAGCACGCCGCCGGCGCACATGATCGACGCAATGCGCGGACCGATGATGTAGCCGACGCCCAGCAACTCCGGCGAAATTTCCGCGGCCACAGACCCGCCCTTGAGAGGTGCGCCGAAGATCTTCTCGGGGGTGTCCTTCCAGCCCTTGAGCGCGACGTTCAGAGTCTTGTAGACCAGACCAAGCGCGAAACCGGTGAAGATGACCTTCGCACCCGGCGATGCACCGAGGCCCGCGGCCTCGGCGGCGCGCATTTCCGCCTGCGCCGCCGGCGAAGCCGCCGCCCGGCACTCGGGCGACGCACCCGCCTTGAGAACGGCGGCGCACGCGGTGCCCTCGGGATATTTGAGAATGCCGTGTTCTTTCACGATGAGCGCCCGGCGCAGCGGGATCATCATCAGGATGCCGAGGAGCCCTCCCATCAGGGCGACAATCAGCACCCGGGAGAGTTCAAGGTCGAACCCAAGGATCAGGATCGCCGGCATCGTCACACCCACGCCGAAGGCGATCGACTCACCAGCGGAGCCGGCCGTCTGCGTGATGTTGTTTTCGAGGATCGTGGCGTCGCCCTTGCCCAGCCACCGAACCAAGAACACGGATGCCACCACGATTGGAACCCCGACTCCGATCTGCGCCCAGAGTGGCCAGGATGCGCATATCGTCGCCCCAAGCAGAAATGTAACGGCCACACCAAGAAGACCGCCCAATACCGAAAGACCGCCTACGCCAATTTTCGACAACCCGCGAAACATCGCCAGGGAGATGACCGCCACCGGGATCGACGCACTGACCGTCAGGCCGACCTTCAGCACCAGATAAAGCGACGACGCGCCGAAGATCAGTCCCAGTACCGCGCCGGTTATCACGGCGCGAGCGGTAAACTCGCGCATCGAAGTCTCCGGCGCGATAAACGGCTCGACCTTGGGAAAGAGGTTCATGCTTGGGGCGGTTTGGCCGGTCGGTTCTTCAACCACTTTCTAAACTCGCCACCGCGCCAGTCGGGCAGCGAGCGCTTGGCCTCCCATGCCCGCAACGCGGGGATCGGGAGCAGTTTGGTCGGAAGATAGTTGATGATCTTGCCGCCGAAGAGCGAGGCGCGCCAGGCGGTCGGCTGCGAAGCGAGGAGGGCCCATGCGCCCATCGGCGGCGTGCCGGGCGACGGCACGTTTTCCTCCTTCGCCCGGTTGCGCAGGCGGAGGAGCAGGTCGGGGATCGGGATGTTGACCGGGCACACCTCGTTGCACGCGCCGCAGAGGGAGGACGCCTTCGCCAGGTCGGCCTTCTGCGGAAATTTTTCCTTCATCAGCAGCGGCGAGAGCACCGCGCCGACCGGCCCCGGATAAACGCTGCGGTAGGCATGACCGCTGGCCTGGCGGTAGACCGGACACACGTTGAGGCACGCGCCGCAGCGGATGCAGCGCAGGATGTCGCGGCAGTCGCTCGCGAGCACCTCGGTGCGGCCGTTGTCGACGAAGATCACGTGCATCTCCTCCGGGCCGTCGGGCTGCGTGGCGGACTTCGGACCCGTGATAAACTCGGTGTAAACGGTCAGCTCCTGCGCCGTGCCGCTGCGGGCGAGCAGATTCAGGAAGAGCGCGAGGTCGTAGTCGCGCGGCACGATCTTCTCGATGCCAACCATCGCAATGTGGCATTTGGTGGCGGCGAGGCAGAAGCGTGAGTTGCCCTCGTTGGTCACGAGCACGAGGCGGCCGCTCTCGGCGGAGACAAAGTTCGCCCCAGTGAGGCCGACGTCGGCCTCGAGGTACTTGTGGCGGAGGAAATTTCGTGCGCGCCGGGTGATCGTCTGCGGATCGTCGTTGTAGGCGCCGAGGCCGTTCTTCTCGAACGAGGTCGCGATCTCGCGGCGGTTCTTGTGGATGATCGGTTTGACGATGTGCGACGGGTGGTCGTGGTCGATCTGCACGATGAACTCGCCGAGATCGGTCTCCAGCGCCTCCATGCCGTGCTTTTCCAAAAAGTGCGCCAGCTCCGTCTCCTCGCTGACCATCGTCTTCGCCTTCACCATCTTCGTCGCGCCGCGCGCGCGCATGATCCCGAGCACCGCCTGGTTGGCCGCCTCGGCGGTGGCGGCCCAGTGGACGATCACGCCGTTGGCCTTCAGCTTTGCCTCCACCTGCGGCAGGTAGGTATCCAGGTTCTCGACGACGTGCTGCTTCACTTCGCCCGCGAGGTGGCGGAGGCGGTTGGCGTCGGGAAACTCGTCGAAGAGCAGCTTCGTGCGTTTCTCGTGGCCCTTCTTCGTGCCGTCGTACACCGCCGCGCGGGTGTCGGCCTTGAGCTCGGCGGCAAACTGGTCGATCTGCTGGTAGCGCATGGCGGGGATCAGAGTTTGCCGGCGTTTTTCAGGGCGTCGCGGAGAACCTGGGCGAGGTGCATCGTCTTGATGGGCTTGCCCTCCTCCTTGGCGAGACCACCGAGATGCATCATGCAGCTCATGTCGCCCGACACGAGCACATCGGGTTTCGCGGCGCGGACATGGTCGAGCTTCAGCGCGCCCATGCTCGCGGAGATGTTGGGGAAGGTCACCGAAAAGGTGCCGCCGAAGCCGCAGCATTGTTCGCCCTCGCCAAATTCCACGATCTTCAGGCCCGCCACGGAACCCAGCAGCGTCGACGCCGCGGCGCTGCTGCCCGTACCGCGTGAATGGCACGAGCGGTGAAACGCCACCGTCGCCTCGAAGCGGCCCGGCCACGTTTTCACGCCGAGGCCGTTGACGATGTAATCGCCCAGCTCCCAGGTGCGCCGGCCGAGGGCCTCGACCTCGGGGAGATCGGGCTCCTTCTCGAATTCCAGCAACGCCCCGTGAAACATCATCGCCGCACAGGAGCCGGAGGGAATCACCACCGGGTCTTCCCCGGCAAAGGTCTTCACGGTATGACGGACGACCTTGCGCGAGGCGGCCCAGTCTCCGCCGTTGAACGCGGGCTGTCCACAGCAGGTCTGGCCCTCGGGAAAGACCACCTCGACGCCCAGGTGCTCGAGGACCTGCACGGTGGCCGCGGCCACATCGTCATAGAATGCGTCGCACAGGCAGGTGGCCATGAGTTGCACGCGTTTGCCTGTGATGGGTTTTCGCCCGGTGTTGAGCATGGAAGGTAAAAACTGCGCCCCCCGCCGATCCTTGCAATCGAAAATCCCCCCGCGAATTTGGTGAAATTGCGGCATTTTTTGGTGACCCGATTGCGCGATTTTGCCGTGACCGCGGGGCCTGCGTAGCTTTCGCTTCCTGTGCTTATGCCCTCCCCTGTTTTCTCCGCCGCCGTCGATTTCGGCGCCACCAGCGGTCGCGTCATCCTCGGCGCCTGGTCGAAGAACCACCTCACGCTCACGGAAGTCCATCGCTTCCCCAATACGTTTCGCTCCCTCGCCGGGCACGACTACTGGGACGTGGGCACGCTGTGGCACGAGGCCCAGACGGGGCTGCGCAAGGCGGTCGCCGCCCTGCCCCGCGGTGCGAAGCTCGCGTCGGTGGGCGTCGACGTGTGGGGCGTGGACTTTGCGCTCGTCAACGATGCCGGGCGGCTCGTCTTCCCCGTGCACGCCTACCGCGATCCACGGTCGCAACCCGGCCTCAAGCGGCTGGCCAACACCCGCGCCGCCCTCGAGCGCATCTACGCCGCGACGGGCATCCCGAACGTGTTCTACAACTCCTCGCTGCACCTCGAAGAAACCGTCGCAAGCTGCCCGGCCATCACCGACCTCGCCACGCGCTGCCTCTTCCTGCCCGACTATTTCAATTTCCTCCTTTCGGGCCGCATGGAAAACGAGCTGACGATCGCGAGCACCACGCAGCTCCTCGATGTGCACTCGACCGACTGGTCCGGCGAAGCGTTGAAGTATTTCCGCCTGCCGCCGCAGTGGTTTTCGAAGCCGATCCTCTCGGGCACGCGCCTCGGCAAGGTGAAAAATTTCCCCGAGCTCGCCGGCACGCAGGTCATCGCGGTCCCCGGCCACGACACCGCCGCCGCCTACGACGCGATGCCCGCCTCGCCCGACGGCACCGATCTTTTCCTCAGCTCCGGCACGTGGTCGCTGGTGGGCTTCGAGAGCGACCGGCCCGTGCTGGGCCACGACGCGCTCGCCGCCCGCATCTCCAATGAGCGCATCGGCGACGGCCGCTACCGTCCGCTCACCAACGTCATCGGCCTCTGGCTCCTGGAGGGCACGATGAAGGACTTCGCCACGCGCCCGCAGAACGACCGGGAGTGGGCCGGGCTCATCAACGCCGCGGAAAAGCTTCCCGCGCCCGCCGCCCTGCTCGACGTGGTCGATCCTGCGTTCACCAATCCGCCTTCGATGAAGGCGGCCATCGACGCGCAGTTGAAGCGCCGGAAACTGGCCGCGCCCAAAAACCTCGCCGCCTACACCCGCCTCATCTGCGCCTCCCTCGGCCGGGGCCATGCCGAGGCGATGCGCTCGTTCGAGAAAATGGCGGGCAAGAAATTCAAGCGCATCCTGATCGTCGGCGGTGGCTCGAAGAACCGCCTCCTCTGCCAGGCCACCGCGGACGAAACCGGTCTCCCCGTCGTGAGTTTCGCGCTCGAAGGGACGGCGGTCGGCAATCTCGCGAGCCAGCTCA
>JAPLTR010000702.1 GCA_026398065.1 Verrucomicrobiota bacterium
CCCCCTCCCCCGGCAACCCACGCCCCTCGCACCACAATCCCGCTCCACCACCCGCCCCAATCCCAGCCCCGCCAAATCCGACCGCCTCCGACCAAATCCAAGTAAATCCGACCAAATCCAACCTCCCGCTCATTCGTCTATCCCGGCATCCCCGCCGCCATGATCCGCGCCCATCCGCGCGATCCGCGGAAAACTCCCCCTCCCATCTCGCCGCCCAGGCCCACGCCCCGCCCCCCCCCCCCCGCCCGCCCGATCCGGCTTCATCCCGCCACATCCGACCAAATCCAAGTAAATCCAACCACCTCCCACCACCTCCCACCTCGCGCGTCCTCCCAAGCCCATCCACCCTCCCGCCTCCACCCTCGCCTGCCGCCGCAAGCACCCCGCCGTCACCCTCCCGGCCCCGTTCCCGCCGCTCTTTTGCCGGACTGGCAGATTTCCACGCCATCGACGCCTCAATCTCCCGTCCGCACCGTCTTCCCTCCCTGTTCTTTGTCCGATCCCGCGGCCGACCTGACCCGAAAGCCGCCTCAAACCCTGAACCCAAACCCTATGAACCCTCCCTCTCCCTCCACCGCGGTCCGCCGCAGTGTCTGGCTGTTGGCCGCCTCCCTGGCGGCCCCCGGCCTTTTCGCCCAGCAGGCCCCCGCGCCGTCTCTGCCGGCCTCCGCCGCCACCCTCGCGAAATACGACGCCAACAAGAACGGCCGCCTTGACCCCGAGGAACTGGCCGCCCTCCAGGCCGACGAGACGAAATCCGTCGCCCCCTCCGCCGCCACGACCGCCACCGAGGGCGTCGAGATGGTCCAGCTCTCCCCGTTCGAGGTCACCGGCACCCAGGACCGCGGCTACCTCGCGACCTCCACCATGTCCGGCACCCGCCTCAACTCGAAGCTCGAGGACCTGGCCGCCTCCCTCTCCGTCGTCACCAAGCAGCAGCTCCAGGACACCGCCGCCACGGACATCAACGACGTGTTCATGTACGAGGCCAACACCGAGGGCATCTACCAGTTCACCTCGTTCACCGTCGACCGCGGCAACGTCACCGACGACATCTCGTCCAATCCCCAGGGCGCCACGCGCATGCGCGGCCTCACCTCCGCCAACACCGCCACCGGCGGCTTCACCACGTCGCTGCCCTTCGATGCCTACAACATCGACGCCGTCGAGATCTCCCGCGGCCCCAACTCCACCGTCTTCGGCCTCGGCAACACCGGCGGCGGCGTCAACATCGTCAGCTCCAAGGCCAACCTCACGCGCAACACCTCCACCTTCGCCACCCGCGGCGACAGCTACGGCGGCTACCGCGGCAGCTTCGACTTCAACCGCCCCATCATCCGCAACAAGCTCGCCGTCCGCGCCCTCGGCGTGTATGAGGAAAAGGGTTACGAGCGCCAGCCCTCCTCCGACACCACGCGCCGCATCCAGGCCGCCGTCACCGCCCGGCCCTTCCTCAACACCACCCTCCGCGCCAGCTTCGAGTCGTACCGCAACTTCAACAGCCGGCCCAACTCCACCACGCCCCGCGACATGACCACCGACTGGGTCAACAGCGGCAAGCCCACCTGGGACCCGCTCACCCAGACCGTGCACTTCGGCGACGGCCGCCCGGCCATCACCGGCGTCACCACCACCCTCGAGGCCTCGCTGCTGCCCTATGGTATCGCCGCCACGGATACCGGCTTCACCGGCCGCCCCTCCTGGTACATCGACCAGGGCGCGGTGCAGCTCTACACCATCAACCGGATGCCCGACACCACCGCCGCCGGCAACGGCCCCCAGAACATCAACGGCACCGGCCGCCTCCTGCAGAACGGCAACTTCTACACCAAGTTCTCCGCCAACTACCCCCTCTACACCCCCAAGGGCATCAACGACCGGTCCCTCTACGACTGGACCTCGATCAACATGATGTCGCCCAACTACGCCACGGTGAAGGGCGAGACCTCCAGCATCGAGCTCGAGCAGTTCTTCCTCCGCACCGGCCGCCAGACCCTCGCGCTCCAGGCCGCCTGGCTCTACGAGCGCACCGGCACCAACAGCCGCGCCTTCCTCGCCAACTCCGACGGCGGCCGCATGCAGGTCCTGATCGACATCAACGAGAAGCTCCTCGACGGCACGCCCAACCCGTACTTCCTCCGCCCCTACGTCGGCGGCTCCGAGCCCGCCTACCGCAAATCCCGCAACAACAACGAAAACTACCGCGGCACCCTCGCCTACCAGCTCGACCTCTCCAAGGAGAAGAACCTCCTCCACTGGCTCGGCTCGCACAACTTCACCGGCTACGGCGAGTACCGCTCCATCTACGGCGGCAGCCTCGGCTTCAAGGACACCATGTCCTCCACCGAGGCCTGGATGAACACCACCGCCGCCAGCTTCAGCCGCAACGGCGCCTCCTACCACTACGCCAACCGCCTCAACAAACGCCTCCTCTCCACCTACGGCGGCAACTGGCAGGGCTTCCTCCTCGACGGCCGCATCATCCCGAATTTCGGCGTGCGCAAGGATTTCAACCGCACCCGCGACGGCAACAGCGCCATCAACCCCTCCGCCGCCACCAACGGCTTCTACGACCGCACGCCGATGGACTCCTTTGGCGCCAGCGACTGGGTCCCCTCCCGCGGCCGCACCACCAACAAGGGCGTCGTCGTCAAGGCCACCAACTGGCTCCACCTCACCTACAGCCAGTCCGACAGCTTCAGCCCCGGCTCCCTCGCCTACGACGTCTACGGCCAGCCCCTCCCCGATCCCCAGGGCGTGACCAAGGACTACGGTTTCGCGCTCGGCCTCTTCCCCGACCGCTCCGGCCGCTCCCGCCTCAACATCGTCGCCAAGCAGTACGAGACCGTCGACCGCGGTCGCGGCGACAGCTCGATCACCCCCATCGTGCAGCGCGCCATCCGCCTCGACGCCGATGGCAACGGCACCGGCGGCGACCCCGACCTCGAGACCTTCTACAACACCGAGCTCCTCAAGGCCCACCCGACCTGGACCCAGGCCCAGATCGACACCGAGACCCAGAAGCTCATGGGCGTGAGTGCCGACTACATCGACAGCCACCGCAACAAGACCCACGGCGACGGCAGCGACGCCACCTCCCGCGGCAAGGAGATCGAGATCACCTTCAACCCGACCCCCTACTGGACGATGAAGAGCACCATCGCGCAGCAGAAGGCCTTCAACGCGACGATGTCGCCCAAGCTCCAGGAATACGTCACCAACCGCTACGCGGTCTGGACGACCGCGAAGAGCCCGTTCGACAACTCCAGTTACTGGGACGGCAACTACCGCGTCGGCAACCTCACCCCGCTGGGCTGGTACAATGCCAACCTCATCGCCCCGCTGAAGCTCGCCGTCGCCGTGCAGGGCAAGCCCCGCACCCAGACCCGCGAGTGGCGCGTCAACTACGTCACCAACTACCGCCTCGCCGGCATCACTCAGCATCCGTTCTTCAAGAACCTGAACGTCGGCGGCGCCGTCCGCTGGGAGGACAAGGCCTCGATCGGCTTCTACGGCGCCGCGCCGGACGCCGACGGCATCGTGCGCTCCCTCGACCCCGAGAAGCCCGTCTGGGACAAGGCCCGCGCGTATTTCGACTTCCTTACCGGGTACGACCTGAAGATGTTTCAGGGCAAGGTCCGCGCCCGCGTGCAGCTGAACGTGCGCAACGTGTTTGAGAGCGGCCGCCTGCAGCGCGTCGCGGTCAATCCCGACGGCGGCGCCTGGGCTTACCGCATCATCGACCCGCGCCAGTTCATCCTCTCGGCGACCTTCAACCTCTGAGCGACCTTCGTACAATATAAACGGATACAACCTCCGTGCCAGGCGGGGCCCTCCGGCCCCGCCTTTTTTGCGCCCGCGGTCCGGAGCCCCGCCACGCATCTATGACATAGATATCTCCCTGTCCCGCAATACCCTGCCGCGCCCACCTCACCCCGCGGCTTGCTTTTCGGCCAACCAGTGTTCAAATGAACACACTATGTCCGAAGCCCTCACCACCCGACAGCAGGAGGTTCTCGATTTTATCCAGGCTTACCAGCAAGAACATGGCGTCGCGCCGGTGCTGCGCGAGATCCAGAAACACTTCGGGTTCGCCAGCCCCTTCGCCGTCCAGCGCCACGTCGATGCGCTCACCAAGAAAGGCGCGCTCCACCGCCTCGCCGGCAAGGCCCGCGGCCTCGTTCACTCCGGCCACCATCCCGGCCACACGCCGCTGCTGCGCATCCCGCTCTTCGGCGTGATCCCCGCCGGCCTCCCCACCGCCAACGAGCAGGAGGCCGACAGCCATATCTCCGTCGATGCCGCCACGCTCGGCCTCCGCGCCGATGCCCAGCTCGTCGCCCTCCGCGTCCGCGGCGATTCGATGATCGGCGCCAACATCGTCGAAAACGACCTCGTCTTCCTCACCCCGAATCCACCCTCAAGCGTTTCCTCGTCCAACGCGGCGCGGCCTTTCTCCGCGCCGAAAATCCGCGCTACCCCGACCTCCTGCCGGTCTCCGAACTTACGATCCAGGGCGTGATGGTCGGCCTCCTGCGCACTCAACCCAACTGATCCCATGCGACTCCTGCTCCAGCTTTTTTCTCCGCGTCCCACCCACCGCTCCACGCTGCGCGCCCTCCATGCCTCCGGCCTCGTGAGCGTGTTTCGCCGCGACTCCGTGTTCCGCCTCTGGGAGCCGCTGCGCCAGCATCCCGGCCTCGACGAAGAGTTCACGGACTGAGTCCGCCGGCGTGCCCTCCGCCCACACGTCCGTCCATGTCAGCCGCGCCCGCCAAGCTCGCGGCGCTCCGGCATCTGCTCGCCGAGCGCTTTCCCGCCGCCACCCGGCTGCCGGGCCGCACGCTGCTGACGGGCATCGCCTCGCTGGATGAGACCACGGGCGGCCTCCCGCTCGGGGCCGTCACCGAGATCGCCTGCATCGCCCCGAGCTGCGGCAGTCACCTGCTGCTCGGCGAACTCCTGAGCGCGACGCGACGCACCCGCACGCGCGTGGCGCTCGTCGACGCCTCCGACTCCTTCGATCCCGGATCCTTCCCGCCCGACCTCCTCGCGCATCTGGTCTGGGTGCGCTGCCCCTCCGTCACCGATCCGTCCCGCAAGACCACCGCCACCACGCTGGCGTTGCAGGTCGCCGACCTCCTCGCGCGGGATGCCAATCTGGGCCTCGTCCTGCTCGACCTCCGGCGCGCCCCCGAGGCCGATCTCCGCCGCATCACCGGCCCGCAGTGGTATCGCTTTCAGCGCGCCGTCGAGCCCGCCGACCTCGCCTTCGTCGTCCTCACGCCGCGGCCGTCCGTTCCGAGCGCCCAGCTCCGCCTGACCCTCGAACTCCCGCACCCCGTCGCCGCCCTCGAAGCCGAGCGCCCCGAACTCTCGGCCTCGCTCACGCCCACTCTCCAGCGCCAGCGCCTCGCCACCGGCCTGACCGGCTGACCGCCCTCGCTTCGCGCGCCCGCCCACCGCCATTCGTCCTTGGTCCTTTCGGCCGCCCGGCCGCCGCACCATGTTCGCCGTCCTTCACGTTCCCGCCTTCGCGCTGCATGCCGTCCTCCGCGCCGAGTCTGGCGGCGCCGGCCGCCCGGCCGCGC
>JAPLTR010000173.1 GCA_026398065.1 Verrucomicrobiota bacterium
TGCTCGGCGCGGGCGAGGGCGGTGCGCGTCACGTCGAGGCCGCGGCCCTGCGAGAGGTGGAGGTCGACGATGGGTCCGCGGAGGGCGCGGGCGGAGGAGAGCACCGACCCCTGGAGGGTCTCGACATGCACCGTGACCCCAGCGCGGTCGCCGAGGAAGGAGAGCGTCGCGTGGGCGGCCTGCGGGTCGGCGGCCGACTCGCCCGCGCAGCGCGTGAGCGAGCGCACGAGGGCGTCGTCGATGGCGAACTCGATGCGCGAGGCGCCCTCGATGCGCACCACGTGGGAGGGGACCTCGCCGTACGCGGCCTCGCGGGGCTGGCCGGTGACGGCGTCGGTGACGGTGGTTCCTTCGGGCGGGTCGACGAGGGTGGCGGCGACGGTGGACTCGCAGCGGGCGAGGCCGGGGCGCGCGAGCTGGGCGGCGAGGCGCACGCGCACGCGGCGGATGTCCGCGGCGGGGGGCAGGCCGGTGGTGTGGAGCGTGAGGCGATCACCGGGCTCGACCTGGCGGGGCGTGAGCTCGGTGAGGGTGAGCACCTCGTGGGTGGGCTGGGTCTCGCAGCCCGCGAGGGCGGCGAGCAGCGGGAGGACGAGCATGCGCAGCGGGCGGCTCACGATCGGGCGCATAGCCCGAGCGGGGGAGGTGGGGACACTTTCCGGCAGCGGCGGGGTGAGGTCTCCCGCCGCCGGGCTCAATCCCGCCGTCGACCGAGCAGCCGCAGCAGGAACAGGAACATGTTGATGAAGTCGAGGTACAGCGTGAGGGCGCCGCGCAGGGCGAGGTTGCCGCCGCCGCCGGTCGCGTACAGCTCCATGAGCTTCTGGGTGTCGTAGGCGGTCAGCGCCGCGAAGATCGCGACCCCCGCGAGGGTGGTGATCCAGACGAGGGCGGTGCTCGCGAGGAAGAGGTTGACCACGCTCGCGAGGATCAACCCGATGAGGGCGAAGGTCGCGAAGCGCCCGACGGTCGAGAGGTCGCGGCGGGTCAGGGCGCCGAAGACCGAGAGTCCCGCGAAGGCCCCGGCCGAGACCGCGAAGGTGCTCGCGATCGACGAGGCCGTGTAGACCAGGAAGAGCACCGAGAAGGTCACCCCGGTGAGGCCGGCGTAGGCGAAGAACATCGCCGCGGCGGCCGCGGTGCTGGCGCGCACGGCGACGCTGTTGAAGGCGTACACGAGGCCCAGCTGGGCGAGGAGCAGGCCGTAGAAGACGGGGCGGTTGCCGAGCACGACCTCGAGCTCGGCGGGCGACTGCGCGACGAGCCACGCCACGAGACCGGTCACGGCGAGCCCGAGGGACATCCAGCGGTAGGTGACCCAGAGGATGTCGTGGGCGCTCTCGGCCGGCGCCGCGAGGGGGCGGGAGACGGAGGCTTGTTGAAGGTTCATGCCGCCAGGGTAGGTATCGCGCCGGGTAGACGGAAGGGGCGCGTCGGGCCGTGGCCCACACTGCCGGACCTCGTCGCCCCCAACGCGGCCCCGCGGCGCGGGAGCGGTTCAGTCGGGCGCGGGCCCGTGGTAC
>JAPLTR010000494.1 GCA_026398065.1 Verrucomicrobiota bacterium
TGTCGGCGAGCGACCCGCCCCAGGTGGAGTCGAGCACGCCCTCGTCCTCCATCGAGTGCAGCATGTAGAGGACGCCGTTGCCGAGCTTCTTGCCGGAGGCGATCGCCTGCGGCGGGTGCGGGAGGTCGAGCTGGTCGGCCATGAAGAAATCGCCCGTCTGGCCACCCGCCGTCTGCACCTCGTCGAGGCCGAGGAAGACGCCGTGCTCGTGCGCGCAGCGGCTCAGGCCCTGGAAAAACTCCTTCTCGGCCACCCGGTGCCCGCCCGCGCCCTGGATGGGCTCGACGATGATGCCGACGACCTCGTCGCCGTACTCGCGCAGCGTGCCGTCGACGAGCTGGAGCGCCGCCGCCGTGGCGGCGCGGTGGGTCGCGGCCGGCTCGTCGACATTGATGGCGGGGAACGGGATCGCGATGTTGCCGCGGACGAGGCCGCGGAAATCCTGCGTGATGACGGGCGCGTGCGACAGCTCGGTGACGTTGAGGGCGAAGATCGTGCGGCCGTGAAAGGCCTGGTCGAAATAGATGAAGCGGCGCCGGCCGTGCCGCGGGCCGTGCTTCCGGTTGTGGAGGTTGACGAGGTACTTCATCATGTTCTCCACGGCCTCGGCGCCGGAGTTGACGGCGTACACCTCGAGGCGGTCGTTGAGCATGCAGCGCGGCGCGACGGCGCGGAGGGCGCGGTAGTAGTCGAGGCACTCGCGCGTGAGGAAATCGGGGTTGGCAAGCTTGTTGTTGGCGGCGTAGCCGAGCCGGCGGAGGTAGGCGGGCTCGAAGAGCCGCGGGTGGTTGTGGCCGATCCACTTCGAACCGTAGTAGCCGGCCCAGTCGAAGAGGCGCTCGCCCTCGAGGGTGACGAGCCACATGCCGTCGGCCTTTTCGAGGTCCAGGCAGAATGGATACGGGTCGGTGATGACGTACTGGCGGAGCTCGGCGATCAGCGCGGCGCTCGCGGGACCCGGGAACAGGGCGGCGGATTTTTCGGTCATGGAAGGCGGAGCCGGGCGGCGGAAAAAGCTCCGCACCCCGGGCGGCTGATCGTGGCCCACGGAACACACGGAAGACACGGAAAAAATACCGGGGCGACACCGAGGGGAACCAACCACGGATGGCCACGGACGAACCCGGATCCGGAAAAGCCCGCGCTGGTTTCACACTCCGGCGGAGACGACGGCACCCGGGGTGGCCGCGCGGATCAAGGACGGTTCCGCCGTGAGGGCAAGCCGCCGGCGAAACCCCATATGCCGACGCCGCGTGAGCTCGACGAGCGGACTCCAGACCGCGTGCGTGAGATTGTGGCGGATGAGAAAATGCCAGAGGCGGTTCGAGCGCTTGTAGAGATACGACATGGCGAGGTACGGCAGCACGGCGCGCACGTCCTGCGGCCGGCGGTGCCAGATCGAGGTGTGCGAGAAGAGCCGCTGGTAGAGCCAGCCGTAGCCGTGGGCGAGTTCGTCGGGCGACATGTGCTTCGGCTGAAACACGACGTGCGCGGTGTCGTAGCGGCTCCAGTCGCGGTGGAGCAGGCGGCCCTCGCGCTCCATCTGGTGAAAGAGCGGCGTGCCCGGATACGGCGTGAGGACGTGAAAGGTCGCGCACTCCAGCCGGTTGGCCTCGATCCATTGCGCAAGGGTCGCGAAGCTGTCGCGGCGGTCCTCGTCGAAACCGAGCACGAAGCTCCCGTTGACCTGGATGCCGTGGTCGTGAAGGAGCGCCACGCGGCGGGCATAATCGGCGGTGCGCGGCGTGCGCTTGCGGGCGTCGGCGAGGTTCGCGTCGGAGAGGGATTCGAAGCCGATGAACACGCCGGTGCAGCCGGCCAGCGCCATCTCGCGCACGAGCGCCGGATCGTCGGTGATATCGAGCGTGACGGCGGCGCTCCAGATCCTCTCCAGCGGCTGGAGGGCGCGGCAGAGCGCGCGGAGGTAGTCGCGTTTCGAGCCGAGGTTGTTGTCGACAAACACGGCGTAGGGCTCGCCGGTCGCCGCGAACTCGTTCACGACCTGCTCCGGGTCGCGCACGCGATAGGGCATCTTCAGTCCGTCGGTGGAGAGGTAGCAGAAGCCGCAGCGGTTGTGGCAGCCGCGCGTGGCAATCAGGCTCGCCGACGTGAGGAACCGCCCGCGCGGGAGGAGGGCGCGGCGGGGAGCCGGGTCGTCGCGGTACGCGGTCTCGTAGGTCGCATCGTAGCGCGGCCGGAGCCGGCCCCGCTCCACGTCGCGCAGGATCCGCGGCCAGAGCTGCACCCCGTCGCCGACTGCGAGGGCGTCGGCCTGCGGGGCGGCCTCGTCGGGACACGAGAGCACGTGCAGGCCGCCGAGCACGACGAGCGAACCGCGGGCGCGATACCACGCCGCCAGGGCATAGGCGCGTTTGGCAAACGTAAGGTGCACAGTGATGCCGACGACCTGCGGCAAAGGGTCGTGAGGCGGACGCCCCTGCAGGAGATTTTCATCCCAATACTCCAGCCGCCACTCGGGTGGGGTCGCGCCGGCGAGGCTCGTCAGCGCGAGCGTCGGCGTGAGGACATGTTTGCCGAAACTCGCGTGCGGATCCTTGGGATAAAAGGGACTGATCAGGAGTGCGTACCGCGGCTCGCACGGGGCGCGGGGTGTCGCCGGATCGAGGAATGGAGGGGTCACCATCGCATCGGGCAGCCAGCGCTTTTTCAAGACGGTGCGAAACGGTTCGTCGGCGGGGATCACGCGTGGTTTCATGCGGGCAGTTTCGCCCGGCCCGATGAAGCGACGGTGAAGAGCCCGCGAAGTCTTCATGAAATTTGCGCGGGGCCCCGCACGATTCGGCGCCCACGGTCCGATTTGGCTCAAGCGTCCCCGAGGGGAACCGATCTTTCTCAGTGTTCGCCGGTTCTTTCAGGAAAAATCCAAGGCATACTATCTCATACATGCCTATGCTGCCACAACCCAGTAGTCCCGCTCCCCTGCGGAGGTCTTAGGCGACGAATGCTGGCAGCTAGGGCTCGGCCACCGAATTGGTCGACTCGCCTGAAAGAACCGGCCTCCCCCTTTTTCCCCGATCGCCGCTCAATGGTCCGCCGGTTTCCGGCCGGCCGCGGCCCGCGCCCGCCGGGCGGTCCGGTCGAAGCTCCAGTGCAGCACCGGCCCCAGCACCCCGCCGAACCAGGCGAGCGCCGTGAGCGGCCAGCCCGGCGTGACGCTGAAACGGCGCCGCGCCAGGCCGGCGAGCGTGACGTGCGCGACATCCTCGGCCGTCCAGCGGCCGCCGCCCGCGGTGAGGGCCCGGGTCTCGACGGGCTTGGTGCGGTTTTCCTCGGCGAGCTGCGGCGTGTCGGTATCCGGTGGATACACGATCATCACGTGCACGCCGGTGTCCCGCAGCTCCGCGCGCAACGCCTCGGCGAGCCCGCGCAGGGCGAACTTGGTCGGCGAATAGGGCGTGTAGCCAAAAAATCCGTGCAACCCGGCCCCCGAGGAGACCAGCACAACCGCCCCGCGGCCGCGCGCGCGCATCGCCGGCACCACGGCCTTGAGCGCGTAGAGCGTGCCAAAATAGTTCACCGCCATCGTGCGCTCAAAGACCGCGACCGGCACCTCCGCGAAATAGCCGGGCCGCGCCATGCCGGCGGAGGCGATGAACACGTCGACGGGACCGTGCGCGCGTTCGGCGGCGGCGATCGCCGCAAGGAGCTGCGCCTCGACGGCGACATCGGCCGCGGCGGCGAACGTGGGGCCGCCGACGGCGGCCTGCGCCGCCGCGAGCTTCGCCGGATCGCGCGCCACGAGACTCACCCGGGCACCGGCCGCCGCGGCCTGCCGGGCGAGGGCGAGGCCGATGCCGCTCGAGCCGCCGGTGATGAGCACATGTTGATCGCGGAGTTGCATGAAGGGGCGGGACAAGAGCCGCACGCGACCCGGGCATTTTCAACCGGTAAAAGCGGACCCAGGTCCGGCCGAACGGACGAATTTACCGGGAAGCCGCCGGCAGCCGAAATCTTGCTAAAGAGCCCCCAAATCACCGTCCGTCAGGCGTTTCTCCAAATTTTAACACCTCCGGAAAACACCCGCCAAACCCCTGATCAATAACGACTATGTTTCCAGCGAAGGCGCCCTGTTTCATCCAAAAGTGAAGTCGCGGAAACAACGGACCGATCAAAACGTCTCAAGCCCTTGAAACTCATTGTGAAGACATGGTTCGCACGCACCGCATTTCTCGCCGCCCTGCTGTTAATTAACACCGCCGGAGCGCAGGAGGCGCGTGTCCGCACGGCCGCCGAGATCGCGATGCCGACGCCCGTCGACAGCAACAGCCCGGCATTCTGGCGGGACGGGCGGCTGTTCTGGTTTGGGTCGCGCGGCGGACCGCTGTTGAGCGAAGGGGCCGACCAGTTTGGCCCGTTCGAGACGCGCGGCGTGAGCTTCCAGGCCATCGGGGCCATGCCCCACTGGCTCGAGGCGGTCTGGGCCGACGACGACGGCACGTTGTGGGGCTGGTATCATGCGGAGCCGATCGGGCTCTTCGATTCGCCGACGTTGACCGCGCCCCACATCGGGGCGGTGGTCTCGTTCGACGGCGGCAACACGATCTACGATCTCGGGGTCGTCCTCGAGACGGGCTACCCGCTCGATCCCACCGCGCAAAACGGCTACTTCGGCGGCGGCCACGGGGACTGCTCGGTCATTCTGGACAAGGAGCGGAAGTACTTCTATTTTTTCTTCGACAACTACAGCGGGCCGGACGCGGAACAGGGCGTGGTCATCGCCCGCATGGCGTTTGAGGACCGCTTCAACCCGGTGGGCAAGGTCTACAAGTACCACAACGGCCGGTGGGCCCAGCGCGGGCTCGGTGGCACGGTCACGCCGGTCTTTCCGGTGACGGTGCCGTGGCAATCGTCGGCCCCGGACGCCCTGTGGGGCCCGTCCGTCCACTGGAACACCTATCTCCAATGCTATGTCATGCTGCTGAACCATGCGCAGGGGCAGCCCGGCTGGGCGCAGGAGGGCGTGTATGTATCTTTCTGTTACGATCTGAGCCGGCCCGAAACCTGGTCGCAGCCGCAGAAGCTCCTCGACCGGACGGAATTTCCCGGCTGGTACTTTTTCTACCCGCAGGTGATGGGCTTCGGGCCCGGCGGCACCGACACGCTCGCCGGGCAGTCCGCGCGGCTCTACGTCGGCGGAATCTCCCGGTGGGAAATCGACTTCTACCGTCCCGGTCAGCTGGGGGAGAAGACGATCGGTCCGGTGCCGGAGCCGACCGGCGGGGCGGTCCGCTGAGCCGGGGAAGTTTCGGTCCTAAGGTTTCGGCCTGGCGGGCCGATGGGTAGTGCATGCTACGTAGTCTGAGCCTCCTGTTCGTCCTCGCGCTGGCGCCCACCCTGGTGCGCGGCGCGGAGCAGTGGGCGCAGCTCAAGCTGGGCATGACCGCTGAGCAGACCCTGGCGGCCCTCGGCGATCCGATCCTGAAGACCACGGGCAACGGCTTCGAGGTGTGGATCTACAACCACGGCTCCGAAGTTGTGCTCTACGGTTCGCTGATCGGCTGGACCGCTCCCGCGGCCGCCAAACTGCCCGAGCGGAGCACCGACATCTGGAGCGACGACGACTCCGGCGAAACCTTCCCGACCTTTCTCGCGCTTCTGCCCAAGCCAGTCAGGGTAGGCCCCGTGCCGAAAACGAAGCCGGTTCCGACGCCGGCGGTGGCCGCACCGCGCGAGGATGTCTGGCTGCCGGTGTACGCGCAGCGACGCCGGTAGGCCGCAGCCCTCACCGTCCCCGGAACGAGGCGGCGGGCCGGCCTCAGTCCGTCTGGCTCGCGCGCGAGGCGCGGCCTCCGTCGCGGATGGGTTTCGCGAAGCGGTAGTCGATGTCCCAGGGAAAATAGATCCACTTGTTCTGCTTAAACTCCTTCACGCACGTATCCACAAAGGGACGACCGGCGGGCTTGGCGTAGAGCGTGGCGAAATAGGCTTTGGGCAGGAGCTGGCGCACGACCTGGGCGGTGCGCCCGGTGTCCACGAGGTCGTCGATCAGGAGAAACCCGTCGCCATCCCCGCTCACGCTGCCCTTGAGGACGTTGACGCCGCTCTGATGCTGCTCCGCCCCGCCGCCACCGCCGGCCCCGTAGCTGGAGACGCACACCGTGTCGATGAGGCGGATCTCCAGCTCCCGGGCGACGAGCGCCGCGGGCACGAGGCCGCCACGCGTGATGGCGACGATGCCTTTCCAGGCCCCGAGGCTGTGCAGCTCCTCCGAGAGAAACCGCGCGTCCCGGTGGAGCTCCGGCCAGGAGATCACGATTTCATCGTCGTACCGCGAAGAGGAGCTCATGGGGCGAGGAAAGCCCCGCGCCCTCTGGCGTCAATCGCTGACGGGGCGTGCCGCCCGCATCCGGGGTGGCGAAGGTGAGGCGCGGCTCCGCCGGCCCCACCGAAGAAATTACTTCGCCGAGAAACGGTACTCGGTCGTCGAGCGGAAGGTCTCGCCCGGGCGCAGGAGCGTGGAGGGAAAGTCCGGATGGTTGATCGAGTCGGGGTAGTGCT
>JAPLTR010000905.1 GCA_026398065.1 Verrucomicrobiota bacterium
GACCAGCACCGGGGTCATGATCGCGAGGAAGCCCGGGCCGATCAGTTCCTTCTGCGCCGTGTTGGTGCAGATGTCCACCACGCGCCCGTAGTTGGGCTTCTTGGTGCCGGCCCAGATCTCCTTGTCGCGGAACTGCAGGCGGCATTCCTTGACGATGAAGTACGCCGCGCGGCCGACGGCGCGGATCAGCATGGAGCTGAACAGGAACGGCACCGCGCCACCGATCAGGAAGCCGATGAACACCATCGGATTGGCGACGGTCAGCTTGCCCGCCTCGGCGAGATACTGCGCCGTGGTCATCAGGTTGATCTTGTCCTCGCTGCCCACCGCGATGATGGCGATGAAGCTGGAGAACAGCGATACGGCCGCGATCACGGCCGAGCCGATGGCGATGCCCTTGGTCTCCGCCTTGGTGGTATTGCCCACCGCGTCGAGGTCGGACAGAATCTGACGGGAGCGCTTATAGCTGCCGGGCTGGGCCTTGTCCATGGCGACCTTGTCGTAGCCCATCTCGCCGATGCCGTTGGCGTTGTCGGCCACGGGGCCGAAAACGTCCATCGAGATGGTGTTGCCGGTGAGGGTCAGCATCCCGATGCCGGTCATGGCGACGCCGTAGGCGACGAACATCGGCGGGGTGCCGATGTAGCAGAGCACGGAGAGCAGGATCGAGACGGCGATGACAAGGATCATCGCCACGGTGCTCTCGTAGCCCACCGCGAAGCCCTGGATGATGTTGGTGGCGTGGCCGGTAGTGCAGGCCTTGGCCAGGCTCTTGACCGGCGCGTGGCTGGTGTGGGTGTAGTAGCTGGTCACCTTGTTCAGCGCGATCGCCAGGAAGATGCCGATGAAGCAGGTCAGCGCCGGCCGCATATCGAGGCCCAGGTTGGCGAACCCGAAATTGGCCCACCACGGCAGAAGCGTGGGGTCGCCCAGGCCCCCGGGGACACTGCTGGGAAAACCGAAGGAGGACATGCTGTTCATCGCCAGGTACGCCGCGACGAAGCGCAGGTAGAAGAAGCCGAGCACCAGGAAGCCGATCACGCTGATCACCGAGCCTATCCAGAAGCCACGATGCACGCTCTTCAGCGATGTGTCCGAGGTGTCGTTCGGGCCGGCCTTGACGGTGTAGGTGCTGATGATTGAACCCAGCACGCCGATGCCGCGGACGAGCAGCGGGAAGATGACACCCTTGTGGCCGAAGCTGGCCATGCCGAGGATCATCGCGGCCACGATCGTGACCTCGTAGCTCTCGAAGATGTCGGCGGCCATACCGGCGCAGTCACCGACGTTGTCACCGACGTTGTCAGCGATGGTGGCGGCGTTGCGGGGATCGTCCTCGGGGATGTTCTTCTCGATCTTTCCGACGAGGTCGGCGCCGACGTCGGCGGCCTTGGTGTAGATGCCACCGCCCACGCGCATGAACAGCGCGAGCAGCGTGCCGCCGAAGCCGAAGCCGAGGAGGGCCTCGTAGGCCTGTTCGCCGAAGGCCAGGAAGATCAGGGTGCCGCCGAGGAGGCCGAGGCCGTCGGTGAGCATGCCGGTGACAGTGCCCGTGCGGTAGCCGAGCTGCATCGCCTCGCCATAGGAGCGGCGGGCGGCGGCGGCGACGCGGAGGTTGCCGATGGTGGCGAGGCGCATGCCGACGAAGCCGACCGCCCAGCTGAAGAGCGAACCGACGAGGAAGGCGCCGGCGCGGCCGAACCGGAAGGCCGTCTCGTTACTCTGGGTCGTGAAGAACAGGATCAGTGTGATGATGACAATGAGCGGCCCGATCTTGCGGAACTGGGCGGAGAGGTAGGCGTTGGCGCCCTCGCGCACGGCGGCTGCGATCTCCTGCATGCGCGGCGTGCCCTCGTCGGCCGCCTTCACCTGCTTGGCGAGCATCCAGGCGTAGAGCAGGCCGGCCACCGCGATCACCAGCACCACGATCAGTGAGACGATCTCCAGCTGGCTGTAGCGCGGATCGGAAAAGAGGCCGAAGAACCGGAACCCGTGTTCATGGCCCGGCGGCGCGACCGCCGCGGCCCCCGCGTCAGCCCCGCTGCCGCGCAGCGGCCCGGCCATGACCGCGGCGAGAAAACCCGCCGCGAGAATGAAGAGATAGGTGTTCGAGAACCGCCGGTTCCGAAACAGTTGGGTGAATAGGGCGCGCATGAGGGAGAGAACTAAGCGGAGGGGAGGCAGAGAGGCGTGAGGGTCACGCCCCGAAGGAGGACTGGGCGGAGCGCCACCACGGGTAGTAGATGGTTTCGAGCTGCTCCTGCGTGGGCATCGGGAAGTAGCGCAGCCCGCCGCCCGCCGCGGCGACGTAGAAGCCGCCGGTGAAGGTGCGGAAGAGCACGTCCTGCTGGAGGTAGCGGATGACGGTCTTGGTGGGCTTGCCGTGCTTGGTGCGGAGCTCGCGGAGACAGTCGCGCAGGTGCTCGAGATTTGGATACGGCAGATTGTCGATGCCGGTCGCCTCGGGATCGTCGCCCAGGCGGTCGAGCTTCAGCTCGGCGAAGACCAGCGCGGGCAGGGAGACCGCCTGCGCGGGATCGGTGATGTGCGCGGCAAACTCACGCGGCTCCAGCGCGCTGACGACGCGGGGCGTGACCGGACAGAACTCCTGATAGAGGTGGAACCGCGGGCCCGGTTCGGGTTCGTAGGCGGTGGGCTTGAGGGAGAGGGTCCGCCCGTCGTCGGTGGTGAGGTGGAGCGACTCGATCGCCTCGAGGGGCGTGCGCTCCAGCACGCGGTAGATGGAAAAGTAGAGGGAGCGGCGCGGCTGGCGCGCGGCCATCCGCTCGGCGAGTTCGCCGGTGAGGTATTTTTCCGCGTACGCGTCGGTGAGCTTGAAAAAGATCGCCTGGCCACGCGCGCGCTTCTTGCTGCCGGTGGCGATGTAGGAACCAAACTCCGCGGGGGCGAGGTGCGACGCGACGAGCGACTCGGGCATGAGTGACAGGTAGAGGTGGTTTTTCATGGTCACTGCGGGGGCGGGGGTTTTTGTCACCGGGAGATATCCCGATAAGTAAGCAGCTTTATGCCACTTTCCCGGCGCGCTGGCTCCGCACGCCTTGGCCAAGACGCAGCGCTAATTGCGGCGGAACGACAAAACCGGCGGCGCCCGCGGGACGGCGCCAGATTGCGCGTGCAAAGGAACCGGATGGTTACCAGCGTGAAGTGCGCTCCCCGGCTCCATGCATCCCCTTCCCCCGCCGCGTTTCTCCGTCCTGCTTGGCCTGGTCCTCGCCGCGATCTCGCCGGCCGCCGCCGGGGCCGAGCCGCTCTTCGACTGGAGCGACTGGGAGCAGTTTCGCGGGGGCGTGGTGCACCCGAGCGGGGCCTTCAAGCCGGCCGACGTGGCGCGCGCCCGCGAAAACCTCGCGCGCTACGCCTGGGCGAAGACCTACGCGGCCGGTGTGGACCGCAGCGCGCGGGCGACCGTCGGAAAAATTTCCCCCGAATATCTGGCGAAGATGATCCCGGAGACTACGCCGGGCGACACGAAGTTCACGCCGTGCCCCGCCTGCCGCGACCAGGGCAAGCCCGTCCATCCGCACGGCATGTGGTCATGGAAGGAGTCGGCGCCCGACCAGCTCACGTGCGAGGTCTGCCGCACCGTTTTTCCCAACGAAAAATATCCGGAGAGCATAGCCCTTCAGGCGAAATGGGGCGGGCCGCAGACGCTGACCTTTTGCGGCGGGGAACCGTTTGTCGTCTTCGGCTACCGGACGGCGCGCCCGAGCTTCACCGGCAACATCCGCGCACAGAAGGTCCAGCACCTGTCGAACCTCTGCCGGACGATGGCGGAATCCTACCTGTTGTCGGGCAACCTCGAATCGGCGCGGGGCGTGCGCGCGATGCTGTTGCGCTTCGCCGCGTGCTATCCCCGTTGGCTGGTGCACGTGGGCTATGGCGAATACGCCGACCTGGACCCGCGTGTCGCCGCGCAATCGATCAACCAGCTACCCGAAGACGAACTGTGCCCGCCGCCCAACCGCCCGGACCGCCGCTTGCACACCGGCTACTGGACGGCCGGTCGCGCCACGGGTGGCGGCCAGGAATCCTGGTTCGTGCGCCGGATGACCGAGTCCTACGATTTCACCTGCGACGCCCGGGACGCCGACGGCACTCCGCTCTACACGGACGCCGAGCGCCGCCTGATCGAACGCGACCTCCTGCTCGAAGGCACCGTGCTCCTCGTCGGCGACAAGCAGATCAACAACAAGTCCGTGGGCAACCGCACCGCCGCCGCACTCGTCGGCCTCTGCGTCGGTCATCCCGGTCTCGTGCGCTTTGGGTGGGACGGTTTTCAACAGACGATCGACAGCTGGTTCTTGCCCGACGGCACCACGTCGGAGTCGCCGGGCTACGCGATCATGACGCTGCACAACATCTGGGACATGCCGCAGGCGCTGCGCGGCTACTCCGAGCCCGCGGGCTACCGCGCGCCCGACGGCCGCCGCCGCCTGGCCGTCGATCTCTACCACGGCACGGCGTACGAACGGATCTGGGAAAACGGTTTCAAGGGCCTGCAGGGTGACCTGAACTACCCGCCCTACGCCGACTCGTACCGCAACTCCACGCTCGGCAGCAATTTCGTCGAGCTGATGGCGGCCAACTACCCCGAACATCCCGCCTACCTCGCCCTGCTGAAGGAAATCTGCGGCCCCGATCTCGCGAAAGGCTACGCCCCGCTCGCCCTCTACTACCGCGAGCCGGGGCTGGAGCAGAAGCGCACGCCACCGGTGACCCTGCCGGATTTTTGCCCGCCGGACCTGCGGATCGGACACATGCGCACGGGCGCCGACGGCCGGGAGAGCCTGCTGCTGCTCAGCGCCAGCCACTGGGCCAACCACCACCATCAGGACAGCCTCAATCTCTACTATTGGAAAAACGGCCGCGAGCTCCTCTCCGACCTCGGCTACCTCTGGGATCACCCGCAGAAACACCAGACCGGCCGCACCGTCGCGCACAACACCGTCGTCGTGGACGAGAAGGACCAGGTGACCAAGGAGCGCGGCGGCGACGTCGCGTTCTTCCGCAGCTCCGAACACGTCAAGGTCATGGAGGCGTCATCGCAGGCCTACGCCGCGGCCACGGTTTACCGCCGGACCTCCGCCCTCATCGACCACGGCGGGGGCCGGAGCTACGTCGTGGATTTCTTCCGCGTGCAGGGCGGCAAGACCCAGGATTTTGTCTACCACGCGTCCGCGGTGACGTGCGAGATCCTCGACCGGACAAGCACACCCGCCGCGGGAAAATTCTACGACTTCTCCCGCGTTCGCGCGGTCGACGGCCCCGCGGTATGGCGCGCGACGTGGCAGGCCGGCCCGGACCTCACCTGTGTCGCGTGGAACGTAAGCCAGCCCGGCGAGCGCGCCTTCGTCGCCGACGGCTGGGGCCAGCGCGATTGGAAGAACTCCGACATCGGTGCGACGCTGCCGTACTTCGTGCGCCGGACCGAGGGCGAAGGGTTGAAGACCTTCGTCTCGGTGTTTGAGGGCGTCGCGGGCGGAGCGGCCTTCGTGCGCGGGGTGACGCTGCGCGCGCCGGGCGTGCTCGCGGTCGAGACCGCGCTGGGCACCGACTATGTCATGTCGGACCTCGCAGGCGGCGAACTCACCCTGCCCGCCGGCGGGGGCGGCCAGCCAATTTGCGGCCACGGGGCCGGGCGCGGCACCTACCGCTGGCCGAAGAATTCCCAGCAGAGCACCGCGGCCGCGGCCGAGACGTT
>JAPLTR010000776.1 GCA_026398065.1 Verrucomicrobiota bacterium
CCAAAAACGTGCCGGAACTTCTGCGCGACCGCATCGTGGTCGCCCTGGATCTGGCGCTGATGGTGGCCGGCACCAAGTACCGGGGCCAGTTCGAGGAACGCATCAAGGCGGTGATGGACGAGATCAAGCGCGCCAAGAACATCATCCTCTTCATCGACGAGCTGCACACGATCGTGGGCGCCGGCGCGGCCGAGGGCGCGATGGACGCGTCCAATATCTTCAAGCCCGCCCTTTCCCGCGGCGAGTTGCAGTGCGTCGGTGCGACCACCCTGAACGAGTACCGCAAGTACATCGAGAAGGACTCCGCCCTCGAC
Source organism: Verrucomicrobiota bacterium (assembly GCA_026398065.1). Lineage (GTDB taxonomy): Bacteria > Verrucomicrobiota > Verrucomicrobiia > Opitutales > Opitutaceae > GAS368. Next base: position 315 of record JAPLTR010000776.1, read on the forward strand.
CGCCGCTTCCAGTCCGTGAAGGTCGAGGCGCCGTCCGTCGACGACACCATTCTCATCCTCAAGGGCATCCGCTCGAAGTATGAGGACCACCACAAGGCCACGTTCTCCGACAAGTCGATCGAGGCCGCCGCCAAGCTGTCCGACCGCTACATCACGGGCCGCTTCCTGCCGGACAAGGCCATCGACGTGATGGACGAGGCCGGTTCGCGCGCCCGCATCGGTGCGCTCGTGCGTCCGCCCGACATCGAGGCCCTCACCAAGGAGATCGAGGCCGTCTGCGGGCTGAAGGAAAAGGCCATCGCCGAGCAGCATTTCGAGGAGGCCGCGAAATTCCGCGACCAGGAAAAGCAGCTCCGCGCCAAGCAGGAGTCCGTGACCGAACAGTGGAAGAAGTCCCGCGACGAGAAGCGCGTGCAGATCGACGAGGATCTCATGATGCAGGTCGTCTCCGACTGGACCGGCATTCCGCTCTCGCGCATGGAAAAGAAGGAGAACGAAAAACTTCTCACCATGGAGCTCGAGCTGCAGAAGGCGGTCATCGGCCAGGACATCGCGTCCACGTCCGTCGCCCGCGCCCTGCGCCGCTCGCGCGCCGACCTCAAGGACCCGCGCCGCCCGATCGGCTCGTTCCTCTTTGTCGGCCCGACGGGTGTCGGCAAGACCATGCTGGCGAAGCAGCTCGCCGCGCAGATGTTCGGCAACCAGGACGCGCTCATCCAGATCGACATGAGCGAGTACATGGAGAAGTTCGCCGTTTCCCGCCTCGTCGGCTCGCCTCCGGGCTACGTCGGCTATGAGGAAGGTGGCCAGCTCACCGAGGCCGTCCGGCGCAAGCCGTACGCGGTCGTGCTCTTCGACGAAGTCGAGAAGGCGCATCCGGATGTGATCCAGTTGCTGCTCCAGATTCTGGAGGACGGCCGGCTGACCGACTCGCTCGGTCGCACGGTCGATTTCCGGAATACGATCATCATCATGACCTCGAACGTCGGCGCGCAGCTCCTGCAGCGCCAGACCTCGATGGGCTTCGCCGCCGCCGGGTCGTCCTTCAACGATGCGGAGAAGATGCGCGAGAAGGTGCTGGAGGAGGCCAAGCGGGTCTTCAAGCCCGAGTTCCTCAACCGCATCTCGGACATCATCTTCTTCCGCCCGCTCGACAAGAACGACCTCATCAAGATCGTCGAGCTCGAGACGGCGCGGTTCGCCAACCGGCTCAAGGAGCGGAAGATCGCCCTGGAGTTCACGCAGGCCTCGAAGGACCTCCTCATCGAGAAGGGCTACGACGAGAAGTACGGCGCGCGTCCGCTGCGCCGGGCCGTCGAGCACTTCCTCGAGGACCCGCTCGCCGAGGCGCTGCTGCGCGGCGAGGTGAAGGACGGAGAGCCTTGCATTGTGGACCGCGATGGGGATAAGCTCATCTTCAAGCAAAAGACGCCCACTGCCGACACCGGCGTGGCGCCCTAAAACACAGCGGCCAACCGCCGCCCAACGAAAACCCCGGCCCCGAATAAAACGGGCCGGGGTTTTTCATTTCCACCCTCGGCGAAGGTCGCCAGTTTCTCCGCCATGCGATTCGCGCGTGGAGTTTTCCTGCTGATCGGCGTGCTTGGCCTCCGCCTCGCGGCGCAGCCCGTCGCGATTCCCGAGGTCGAGGCGCTGCAGCCGCCCACGACGACACGACTGGCGGCGGTCCATCGCGCGGCGCAGCGCGACGGCTGGGCGCCGCAGGTCGCACCCCTGCGCGCGGCGGCCCTGACGGCGTACCAGCGGGACCAGTTGGCGGCGGCCGAGGCGTGGTTTCACGTCTACCGCTGGGCGGCGCTGTTCGGCGAATCCGACACGGCTTTCGTGAACCGCTGGGTGCAGGCGGTGAACGCGGCCAAGGTCGGCCACCCCAACATGCCCAAGACCTACAGCACCGCCGGCCGGCCGCTGGGCCTCGCGGTGAGTCCGGACCTGCAGGCCTGGCTGATCGGCAATCCGGCGTTTTCCAAGGAGTTTTTTGAGCTGCTTTCCCCGGTGGACTACCTGCCGGCGGTGTTCCAGATTTTGGATACGGCCTACCGGGCCGACCCCGCGCGCTTCAAGGCCTACGCGAACCTCGCGCTGGCCATCGCCGTGGTGTTCGACGTGCCCCCGCCGCCGGACTGGCCGCACGGTCAGGTGTCGGCGGCGCTGCTGCCGCGCAAATTTCCGGACCCGGCCGCGGCGTTTGCGTGGTGGGTGAAGCAGGACCAGCTCGGCCATGGCTACCACAAGTTCACCCGGCTCGGGCCGGACGAACTGAAGTTCGTGGTCGACGCCGCGGCGCCGTTCTCGGAGCTGGAGTGGGCGGCGAAGATCTCCGACCACCCGCTCAACCAGCTTGCGAAGGCCTACACGATGGTGCGCTACCGCACGGACCGGTTCGCGAACAACAACCCCAACTGGATGGGCAAGACCTACAAGCTGCCCGAGATCCTCGCGACGGGCGGGATCTGCTGCGACCAGGCGTATTTCGCCACGGAGCTCGGGAAGTCGCGCGGGGTGCCCACGCTGTTTTTCCATGGGGCCGGCAACGACGGGCGGCACGCGTGGTTCGGTTTTCTCGATGGCAACCGGAAATGGCAGCTCGACGCCGGGCGCTACGCGGAGCAGCGGTTCGTCACCGGCTACGCCCGCGACCCACAGACCTGGCGGGAGATCTCCGACCACGAACTGCAGTTTCTGTCGGAGCGGTTTCGCGACCTGCCGTCGTTCCGTCAGTCGGTCGTCCACGCGGATTTCGCCGCGGACGGCCTGGTGAACGGCGACGCCGCTCTCGCCGCCACCGCGGCGCGCAAGGCGGTGAACTTCGAGCGCCGCAACCAGGCGGCCTGGGAGACGCTGCTCGCCGCGGGCCAGAAGCTCGGCCGCGACGCGAAGACGCTGGAGAACACGATGCGCGAGGCGGCGCTGGCGTTTCAGCGCTACCCCGACCTGGAGGCCTTTTATGTGACCCGCACGGCGGACAGCCTGCGCGCCCGGGGCGAGGTGAGCCTCGCCGACGCCGAGGTGCAGCGCATCGCGAGCAAGAACAAGGGCGCGCGCGCCGACCTCAGCGTGCAGCAGGCGCGCGACGCGCTGCTGCGGTCCTTCGCCACGCAGCCGCTGGCGGAGCAGGTCCAGACGTACAACACGGTGGTGGACCGGTACGGGCGCGGGGCGGGGGTGGGGTTCTTCGACCAGGTGGTCGTCGTGTTTGCCGAGCACATGGTGCAGCTCCAACAGCCGGCGGAGGCGGTGCGCGGCGTGGAGCGCGCGCGCCGGACGCTGAAGGTCGAACCCAACAGCCAGCTCGATCAGGACCTCGCGCGAGTGCTGAAGGAGATCAAGGCGGTGAAACCCGGGCTGTAGGGGCGGGGAAATTCTTAGGTAGGGCGTCGGTCTTGCGGACGCCGGTTCGTGGTATTCGAGCCAAGGCGTCCGCAAGCCGGACGCCCTGTGCTCCACGTGCTTGTGGACGGTGCGCACGCTGGCGCCGAGGATCGTGGCGGTGTCGGGGTTGCTCTTGCCCTGGGCGATCCAATACAGGACCTCGGCCTCGCGCGGGGTGAGGCCGAGCTGCATCAGCGCGGCGGGGCCCGGCGGGGTGCCGGGCTCCTCCAGCACGAAGAGCTGGAGATCGTCGCGGCCCTGCTCGGCGAAACGCCGGGCGACGAGGGCGCCGCCGGACTCGAGGCCGGGCGGAAGGGTGCGGGGCGCACGGCCGGGAAAATGCTTGTGCAGCAGGTCCTCGGCGAGGCGGGTGCTGAAGACGATGCGGCCGCTGGCGTCGGCGAGCACGACGGCGCGGTCGAGCGACTGGCTGAGCTGGAACTCCGCCTCGACGCGGAGGGCGAGTTCGTCGGCGAGGGATTTTTGCAGGAGGCGGATCTGCAGGTGGGCGGCGACGCGGGCGAGGACCTCGGGCGGGTAGACGGGCTTGGTGATGTAGTCGAGCGCACCGGCCTCGAAGGCGCGGAGCTTTTGCTCGGGTTCGTCGACCGCCGTCATGAAGAGCACGGGCACGTCCTGGCACTCGGGCCGGGCCTTGAGGTGCCGGCAGGTCGCGACGCCGTCCAGGCCCGGCATGATGAAGTCGAGCAGGACGAGGTCGGGCGTGGTGTGCTCCAGCAACGAGAGCGCGCTGCGGCCACCCTCGGCGACGAGGATCTCGTGGCCGGCCTCGGTGAGCGAATCGAGCAGGAGCGAGAGGTTGGCCGGGGTGTCGTCGACGACGAGGATGCGACCGGTGGTGGGGCGGCTCATGGGGGCGGGAGGGCGCCGGGCTGGGCGCGTTCGAGGAGTTCGCGGATGCGCTCCATGCGGTAACTTTTCGCGAGTGCCTCGAGGGCGTCAATCAACGGGTCGGCCGTGTCGTCGGGCGGACGCAGCTCGGCGAGGCGGCGGCGGAGGGCGACGATCTCGCCCCGGCGTGCGATGGCGAGGAGGTCGGCGAGCACGTCGGGCGGGAGGCGGGTGGGGGAATTCGGGAACGGCGAGCGGGAGCTCGGCGCGCTGGTGGTGGCTTCGGACGTGGACTGCCAGTCGAGCCGGAGCGCGAGGCTGAGGCGGGCGAGGAGGTCGGCCTCGCGAAAGGGCTTGGGCAGAAAATCGTCGCAGCCGGCGGCAAACGCATCGTCGCGGTTGAAGGACAGCACGGAGGCGGACATGGCGATGAGCTTGATACGTGCACCGCCGGGCAGGGCGCGGAGGCGCTTCGCGAGTTCCAGGCCGTCCATGCCCGGCATGCGCAGGTCGAGAAACGCCAGGTCGGGCGGCGCGACGGCGGCGAACGAAAGGGCCTCCGCGCCGCTGGCGGCCTCGGTGATCTCGAAGCCGAGGGGCGCGAGCAGTTCGCGCAGGACCTGGCGGTTGATGGCGACATCGTCGACGACCATCAGGCGGCGGCGCTCGCCCTCGTAGCCGGTGATGGTGCGTTGCGCCGCGTCGGGCGCGTCGGCGGTCACGGCCAGGACCGGCAGGCGGATGGTGAAGGTGAAACGGCTGCCGGTGCCGCGCTGGCTGGAGATTTCGAGTTTCCCTCCCATCAACGCGACGAAGCGGTGGCTGATGGCGAGGCCGAGACCGGTGCCCGGCTCGGGCGGACGGCCGTCCGCCACCTGGTGGAACGGCTGGAAGAGCGCGGCCAGTTCGGACTCGGCGATGCCGACGCCGGTGTCCTGCACGACAAACTGGAAGAGGTCGTCCGATGACGAGGACGGCGTCCGGCCCACGCGGAGGGTGATGCGGCCGCGGGCGGTGAACTTGATCGCGTTGCCGAGGAGGTTGTCGAGGACCTGGCGGAGCTTGAGCGAGTCGCCGATGACCAGCTCCGGGAGATCGGCGGCGGCATCGAAGACGAACTCGAGCTCCTTCTGCTCGGCGCGGGGGC
>JAPLTR010000563.1 GCA_026398065.1 Verrucomicrobiota bacterium
ACGTGGAAAGTGTTTGTTAATAATGGCTAATGTTCGTTTTGAGGAGGCTGGCACCGGCTTTGCTTAATGAAGGGACCATGAAGTCCTCCCAGCCGCTTTCCCCCGCTTTCGCTCCTTCCCCGAGCCTGTTGGACAACGCCCGCATCCTGATCACCGGTGGCACGGGCTCCTTCGGCAAGGAATTCGTCAAGACCGTCCTCGCCCGCTACCCGAGCATCAAGCGCCTCGTGATCTTCTCCCGCGACGAGCTGAAGCAGTTCGAGATGGCGCAGCAGTTCAACGGCGCGGAGCACAAGTGCATCCGCTACTTCATCGGCGATGTGCGCGACGAGGCCCGCCTCCGCCGCGCCCTCGAGGGCATCGACATCGTGGTGCACGCCGCGGCGCTCAAGCAGGTGCCGGCGGCGGAGTACAATCCGTTCGAGTGCATCAAGACCAACGTCCTCGGCGCGCAGAACCTGATCGAGGCCTGCCTCGACAACGGCGTGCAGCGCGTCGTCGCGCTCTCCACCGACAAGGCCGCGGCCCCCTCCAATCTCTACGGCGCCACCACGCTCTGCTCCGACAAGCTCTTCGTCGCCGCCAACAACCTCAAGGGCTCCCGCGACGTGCGCTTCAGCGTCGTCCGCTATGGCAATGTCATGGGCAGCCGCGGCTCCGTCATCCCGTTCTTCCTCGAGAAGCGGAAGACCGGCGTGCTGCCGATCACCGATCCGACGATGACCCGCTTCAACATCAGCCTGCAGGAGGGCGTCGAGATGGTCCTCTGGAGCATCGAGCACGCGCTCGGCGGCGAGATCCTTGTCCCGAAGATCCCCTCGTACCGCCTGATCGACGTCGCCCAGGCCATCGGGCCCGACTGCGAACACCCCGTGGTCGGCGTCCGGCCCGGCGAGAAGATCCACGAGGAGATGATCACTTCCAGCGACAGCCACAACACGGTGGACCTCGGCCAATACTACGCGATCCTCCCGAGCGGCGCGGCCACGATCAGGACCTACTGCGAGACGCGCGGCGTGAAGCTCGTCGAGCCGGGCTTCTGCTACAACAGCGGCACCAACGACCGGTTTCTCTCGGTGGACGACCTGCGGGAGCTCATCAGCACCCACGTCGCCGGCGACGGCGCCACCCGGATCGACCTCGGCCGCGACAGCCGCCCCCCGCTGGACAGCGGGCTGCGGGCCGTGCCGGAACTCCGCACCGTGGCGGTCGCCTGAGCCCGCCGCCCGTTCCCCGTTCTCACGTATCCGATGATCCCCTACGGACGACAGACCATCAGCGAGGCCGACATCGCGGCCGTGGTCAGGGCGCTGCGCGGCGATTTTCTCACCCAGGGCCCCCTCGTCGAGGAGTTCGAGCGGCGTTTCGCCGAGACCGTCGGCGCGAAGCACGCCGTGGCGGTCAACAGCGCGACCGCCGCCCTCCACCTCGCGTTGCGCGTGGCCGGCATCGGCCCGGGCGACCGCGTCGTGACCTCGCCCAACACCTTTCTCGCCTCGGCCAACGCCGCGGCCTACGTCGGCGCGACGCCGGACTTCTGTGACATCGACCCCGTCACCTACACGCTCGATCCGGTGGACCTCGAGGCCGGCTGGCTCGACGACACCCGCGCCGTGGTCGCCGTCGACTACGCCGGCCAGTCGTGCGACCTGCCGGAGATCGCCCGGGTCGCGCGGGCGCGCGGGGCGATCGTGATCGAGGATGCCTGCCACGCGGTGGGCGGGGCCTTTTACGCCGAGGGCGTCGCGGGCGGCCCGTGGAGCCAGGGCGGCAACCGCTGGGCCGACCTCGCGGTGTTCAGCTTTCATCCGGTCAAGACCATGACGACAGGGGAGGGCGGCATGCTCGTCACCGACCGCGCCGACTGGGCCGAGCTGGCGCGGACGCTGCGCTCTCACGGGATCGTGCGCGATCCCGCGCGGTTCGAGACGGCCGCGGACGACGAGGTGCTCGCGGAGCGCGGCTCCTGGTCCTACGAGATGCAGGAGCTGGGCTACAACTACCGGCTCACCGACCTGCAGTGCGCGCTCGGCCTCTCGCAGCTCGGCCGGCTGCCCGAGTTCCTTGCCCGCCGCCGCGAGATCGTCGCGGCCTACACGACGGCGTTTGCGGGGCTCGAGTGGCTGACCTTCCCGGGCATGCGCAATCCCGCCGACGCCGCCACGGCCTCGTGGCACCTCTACACGGTGCAGATCGATTTTGAGATGCTCGGCAAAACCCGCCCGCAGGTGATGGCGGAGTTGCGCGCAGCGGGCGTCGGCACGCAGGTGCTCTACATCCCGGTGCACCTCCAGCCGTGGTATCGGAAGACCTATCGCTACGGCCCCGGCAAGTGCCCGGTCGCCGAGGCCTTTTACGCCCGCGCGCTCAGCCTGCCCCTGTATCCGTCGATGACGGACGCCGACGTCGCGCAGGTGATCAACGCGGTCGACGCCCTGGACCTCGCCACCATCCGATGAACGCCCCCGCCGCACTTCCCGCCCGCGAACGACCGACGGCACCTTCGAGGGCCACCCGGAGGTCGGGACATTTTAAAACCATGAACGACGTGATGACACCCTACAAGACCGAGCAGGAGGCGTTTTGGGCCGGAGACTTTGGCGACGACTACATTGGCCGGAACGAACCGGTGGCGGAGTACATGGCGGGGCAGCTGTTCTTCTTTGCGCGCGCGCTGGAAAAGGTGCGCCCGGCCCCCGCCTCCCTCTGCGAGCTGGGCGCCAACATCGGCCTGAACCTGCGCGCGCTGAAGCTGCTCTTCCCTCACGCGCATCAGTCCTGCGTCGAGATCAACGCGCAGGCCGTCGCGCGCCTCCGCCGCGACGGGGTGGGCGACGAGGTGGTGCACGACTCCATCCTCAATTTCACGCCCACCCGGCAAAGCGAGCTCGTGCTCATCAAGGGGGTAATGATCCATCTCAACCCCGGGGTGCTGCCGGAGGTCTATCGGAAACTGGCCGCCTGTTCCTCGCGCCACGTCCTGATCGCGGAGTACTACAACCGCCGGCCGGAGGAGGTCGCCTACCGCAATCACCAGGGCCGGATGTTCCGGCGCGATTTCGGCGGTGAGTTCATGGATGCCTGCCCGGAGTTTGCGCTGGCCGACTACGGCTTCAGCTACCACCGCGACCCGCGCGAACAGCAGGACGACATCACCTGGTTCCTCTTTGAGCGCCGCGGCTGACGGCCCGGCCTCGCCCACTTCAAACCCTGCCGCCATGAGCAATCTCTGCGTCATTCCCGCCCGCGGGGGCAGCAAGCGCATCCCGCGAAAAAACATCCGCCCGTTCAACGGTCGGCCGATGATCGCACACTCCATCGACGCGGCGCTGGCCAGCGGGGTGTTTGACCAGGTGATCGTCTCGACGGACGACGAGGAGATCGCCGACGTCGCGCGGGCGCACGGCGCCGCCGTGCCCTTCCTGCGGCCGGCCGAGCTGTCGCACGACCATGCGGGCACCATCGAGGTGATCGCGCACGCCACCGCCTGGATGCAGGCGCGGCACGGTGCCTACGGGGCGGTGTGCTGCCTCTATGCGACCGCGCCGTTTGTGCAGGTGGACGATCTGCGCCGGAGCGTCGAGGTGCTGACGGCGGGGGACTGGGCCTATGTGTTCACGGTGACGGATTTTGCCGCGCCGATCTTTCGCTCGTTTCAGCGCCATGCCGGCGGCGGCGTGGAGATGTTCTTCCCGGACAAATTCTTCACGCGCTCGCAGGATCTGCCGCAGGCGCTGCACGATGCGGGGCAGTTCTATTGCGGCCGGCCATCGGCCTGGCTCACCGGCAAACGGTTCTTCGAGCCCCATTCGTTTCCGCTGATCATCCCCCGCTGGCGCGTGCAGGACATCGACAATGTCGACGACTGGGCCCGCGCCGAGCTGATGGCGCACGCGCTCCACGCCGGAGCCGGTGCGCTCACGGCCCCATGACGCCTCCGCTGCTGATTCGCGCCGACGGCGGTGCCGCCCTCGGCACGGGACACGTGATGCGCTGCCTCGCGCTGGCCCAGCCATGGCTGCGGGCGGGCGGGCGGGCGGCCTTTGCCCAGGCCCGGCCCGGCCCGGCCCTCGTCGAACGTCTTCGCACGGAGGGCGTGGAATCGCTGCCGATCTCGGCCGCGCCGGGCAGTCCCGAGGATGCGTTGCAGACGGTGAATCACGCCACGGCCCTGGGTTGCGCCTGGATCGTCGCCGATGGCTACGCCTTCGGGACGGAGTGGCAGCGTCTGGTCAAGGCGGCGGGTTTCCGCCTCCTGGTGCTGGATGACTACGGGCATGCCGGGCGCTACCACGCCGATTTGATTTTGAACCAGAACGCGGGGGCGTCGGCGGCGCTCTACGCCGCCCGCGACGGGCACACGGCTTTGCTCCTCGGGAGCCGGTATGCGCTGCTGCGCGGGGAGTTTTCCGCCGTCGCCGGGACACCGCGGGCGATAGCCGAGCGGGCCGCAAAGGTGCTCGTGACGCTGGGCGGCAGCGACCCGGCCGGGGTGACCGAAACGGTCGTGGCTGCGCTGGCGCAACTGCCTGGCATCGAGGCCGTGGTCGTCGTTGGCGGAAGCAATCCGCGTCTGGCGTCAATCCACGCGGCGGTCGCGGCCGGCGGCGGCGCCCTGCGAGTCGTCGTCGATGCGCCGAACATGGCCGAACTCATGGTCTGGGCCGACGTGGCGGTTTCCGCCGCGGGCTCGACCGCCTGGGAGCTGGCCTGCCTGGGCCTGCCTTCCGCGCTGATTGTCGTGGCGGACAACCAAACCGGCATCGCCGCGGCGCTGGAACGCGAGGGCGTCAGCCTGAACCTCGGTTCGTCGGTGACGCTGGACGCCGCGCGCATCGATGGCGATTCGTGGAGCGGCGCCTTTCTCGGCGAACTGAAGGGCGATCTGGAAAAATCCGGGCACACGGTCCGGTGGATTCACGACCCGAAGGAGATCGGGGAGGGCGATGTCGCGTTTTTTCTTTCGCTCGGCCGGATCGTGCCCCGGGCGCTGCTCCGGCGCCACGCGCACAACCTCGTCGTGCATGCGAGCGCGCTCCCGCACGGCCGCGGCTGGTCGCCGCTCACCTGGCAGATTTTGGAGGGGCGCAACGCGATCCCGGTTTCGCTGCTGGAGGCCGCCGACGGCGTGGACACGGGTGACATCTACGCGCAACAGACGCTGCAATTTCAGGGGACCGAACTCCTGCCGGAAATGCACCGCGCCGTGGCCGACGCCACGACGGCGCTCTGCCGCGACTTCATCGCGCGTTATCCGTTTTCCTGCGCGGACCGCCGGGCGCAGTCCGGCGAGCCCAGCTACTCCGCCCGGCGGTGTCCCGTGGACAGTCGGCTCGATCCGGACCGGACCCTGCGCGACCAGTTCAATCTCCTGCGGGTGTGCGACCAGGAGCGGTATCCCGCGTTCCTGGAGATCGCGGGGCGGCGCTACGAAGTGCGGCTCACCCCGGTGGCCGAGACCAACGGGTGAGGCGCGAATCCTCGATTTTCGAAAGAATCATCACCATGCAGACCACGTCCGTCCCCTGCACCCCGTTTCGAATCGGGAACCGTGAAATCGGGCCCGGCTCGCCGAGCTACATCATCGCGGAGATGTCGGCCAACCATAACCAGGACTTCGCCCAGGCGGCCGCGATCGTCCGCGCGGCCAAGGCGGCCGGGGCCGACGCGATCAAGCTGCAGACGTACACGCCCGAGACGATGACCCTCGACCTGCGCACGCCGGTCTTTCAGATCGGGCAGGGGACGATCTGGGCGGGAAAAAATCTCTACGAACTCTACGGCGAGGCCTGCACGCCGTGGGACTGGCAGCCGCGTCTGAAGGCCCTGGCCGAGGAGCTCGGCCTGCACTGTTTCTCGACGCCGTTCGACGCCACGTCGGTGGAATTTCTCGAAAAGATGGGGGTGCCCGCGTACAAGATCGCGTCCTTCGAAATCGTCGATCTGCCCCTCATCCGCCTCGTGGCACAAACGGGCAAGCCCCTCATCATGTCGACCGGCATGGCCTCGATGGAAGAGATCGGGGAGGCGGTGGAAGCGTTTCGCGCCGCCGGCGGCGCGAAACTGGCGCTGCTCAAGTGCACGAGCGCCTACCCGTCCAAGCCCGAGGACATGAACCTGCGCACCATCCCGCATCTGGCCGCGACCGTCGGCGTGCCGGCGG
>JAPLTR010000945.1 GCA_026398065.1 Verrucomicrobiota bacterium
GCTCGTAGAGATCGACGCTCCACTGGAACATCCGCTCGGTCACGCGATAGAAGGCGCCGTGCGTCGCGCCGTGCTGGATCGGCTTGAGGAAGCGGCTGCACAGCATGGGCGTGAGCGTCAGCGAGATGAAACCCGAGACGAGGATGGCGGCGCCGATGGTGACGGCGAACTCGTGCAGCAGGCGGCCGAGGATGCCGGACATGAAGAGCACGGGGATGAACACCGCCACCAGCGAGATGGTCATCGAGATGATCGTGAACCCGATCTCGCGCGAGCCGTTGAGCGTCGCCTCCATCACCGACTCGCCCATCTCTATGTGCCGGATGATGTTTTCGAGCATCACGATGGCGTCGTCGACGACGAAGCCGACGGAGAGGGTGAGGGCGAGCAGCGAGATGTTGTCGATGCTGAAGTCGAAGAAGTACATCACGCCGAAGGTGCCGAAGATCGCGATGGGCATCGCGATGCTGGGGATGACCGTGGCAGCGGCGGAGCGCAGGAAGAGGAAGATCACGAGCACCACGAGGATGATCGCGAGGACGAGCGTGAACTTCACGTCGTGCACCGACTCGCGGATCGCGAGGGACTTGTCGCTGAAGATGTCGAGGCTGACGGTCGCGGGGAGCTGGGCGCGGAAGGCGGGGAGCAGCTCCTTGATGCCGTCGACGACCTTGATGGTGTTGGTGCCGGGCTGGCGCTGGATGGAGAGGATGATGGCGCGCGTGGCCTGCTTGCCCGTGGTGAACTCCGCGTTTTCCACGCCCTGGTCGAAACGCTGGTCGAACCAGCTGAAGGACTTTTCGTTTTCGATGCTGTCGGTGACGTTGGCGACATCGGTGAGGCGGACGGCGGCGCCGTTGCGGTAGCTGACGATGACCTTCTTGAAGCCGTCGGCGCTCTTGAGCTGGCCGGTGGCGAGGAGCGTCGTGGACTTGCTGGCGCCGTCGAGGGTGCCGGCGGGGAGGTTGACGTTGTTGGTGTCGAGGGAGGTGCGGACCTCGTCGATGCCGATGCCGCGGGCGGCGAGGGCGCGCGGGTCGAGGCGGACGCGCACGGCGTACTTCTGCGCGCCGAAGACGTTGACCTGCGAGACGCCGTCGACCGTCGAGATGCGCTGCGCGAGCATCGTCTCGGCGTATTCGTTGACCTCGGACAGGGCGAGGGTGGACGAGGAGAGGGCGAGGAGGAGGACGGAGTCGTCGGCGGGGTTGGACTTCCGGAACGACGGCGGGTTGGGCATGTCGCGCGGCAGGCGGCGCTGCACGGCGGAGATGGCGGACTGCACGTCCTGGGCCGCGCCGTCGATGTTGCGGTCGAGGTTGAACTGGAGGGTGATCTGGGTGCTGCCGAGGGAACTGCTCGACGTCATCGAGTCGATGCCGGCGATGCTGGAGAGCTGCTGCTCGAGCGGGGTCGCGACCGACGACGCCATCGTCTCCGGGCTCGCGCCGGGCAGGCTGGCGGAGATGGAGATGGTGGGGAAATCGACGTTGGGCAGATCGCTGACGGGCAGACGCTGGTAGGCCATCCACCCGAAGAGGGTGATCGCCATGGTGAGGAGCGTCGTCATCACCGGCCGTCGGATGAACTGTTCGGGGATGCTCATGAGGTTACTTTCTGCTCCTTCTTGTCCTGGTCCTTCTTCTTGCCCTTGCCGCCTTCGCCGCCGCCCTTGCCCCCTTTGCCACCGCCGGGCGCGCCGGGGGTCTTGATGTCAACGGGCTTGCCGGGGAGGACGCGGAGCTGGCCCTCGGTGACGATGGTCTCGCCTTCCGTGAGGCCCTTGGAGATCACCGCATCCGATTCGTAGATCCGCTCGACGACGACGTGGCGGAGTTCGGCGGTCTTGTCGGGTTTGACCACATAAACGTGCTGCCCGGACTGGGAGGTCTGGATGGCGCTGCTCGCGACAGTGATGACCTCGGGCGCGGCGAGGGTGACGGTGACGGTCGCAAACTGTCCGGGCCAGAGGCGTTGGTTGGGGTTGGGAAAGGTGCCCTTGAGCTTCAGGGTGCCGGTCGAGGAATCGACGGTGTTGTCCATGAACGTGAGTTCGCCCTGCTCGGGCTTTTCGTCGACGCCCGGGGGCACGACGGAGACCTTGAGGGTGCCGGTGGCGCGGTAGCGCACAAGCGAACCGAAGTACTGCTGGGGCACGCCGAACGTCACATAGATCGGGCTGATCTGGTTGATGGTGGCGAGACCGCCGGCCTCATTGAGGCGGACGAGGTCGCCTTCGTGCACGGGGATGTTGCCGGTGCGGCCACTGATGGGGGCGCGGATCGAGCAGTACTCCAGCTGGAGCTTGGGACCGGAGCGCGTTTTCAAACGGGCGCGGGTCGATCGAGAAGATCAGATCGCCCTCCTTGACCGTCTGTCCTTCCTGGATGGCGATCTTCACGAGGGTGCCGGTGACCTGGGACCGCACCACGGTGCTGCGCATCGGCTCGACGGCACCGATCGCCTCGATGACGAGGGGCACGGTCTTTTTCTGCACGGTGCCCACCAGGACCGGAGCCGCGCCGCCACCGCCGCGTTTGCCGCCGCCACCACCGCCGCCCGCGGCGGGGGCCGCGGCCTTTTCGCCGCAGCCGGAAAGCAGGGCGAGGGCGGAGAGGAAGACGAGACCGGACGCAGTGCCGCGGATGAAAGGCTGGGTCGGAAGACGGAGTCGGGAAAACAGCGGGAGCATCATGAGGGTTTTGAGAAGGGGTTGTCCGCCGGGGGGACGGTGCCCGCCAGCAGGACGGTCTCGACCTG
>JAPLTR010000028.1 GCA_026398065.1 Verrucomicrobiota bacterium
GGCCGAGTCGATGCCGCCGGGCAGCGTGAGGTCGCGCACCGCATAGCCGTCGGACGCCGGATCGCTGCCGAGGGCGAAGGCCCCGAAGGCGGCCCCGAGGTAGCCCGTGCCCGCGTAAGGCGTGGGCTGGTTGGGGATCAAAATGTACGGCGGAAGGTCGGCGCGCGGCCCGAGTTCGTGGGAGACAACGCTGCCGATGCTGGGATACTGGATCGCGGGGCTCGGCCGGTAGCCCGTGAACATCGCGTGCGTGCCGCGCTCGTGGGCCGCCTCGCCATGGGTCATCGAGCGGATGACGGTGATCTTGTCGGCGATTTTGGCCGTTTCCTTCAGGTTCTCCGAAAAATAGACGCCATCGAGGCTGGTCTTGATGCCCTCCATCGGGCCGCGGTACTCGACAGGGGCGGTGAGTTTCGGGTCGAATGACTCCTGGTGCGACATGCCGCCCGGGAGATAGATGTTGATGACCGACTTGGCCTTGCCGAGGCCCGGCATGGGCAGTTTGCTTTCGGCGGCGCGGGCCTGGGAGCGAAACAGGTCGCTCATGGTCAGGCCCACGGTACCCAGCAGGCCGACGTAAAGAAACTCACGGCGGGTCGGCTGCCAGAGATGCGGAGCGAGTGGCTGGTTCATACGTTAGTGGGGAGTTCGCGAATCCCTGGGGGAGGGACAGGCTGGGGGGCCTTTGGTTCGTCGGACTGTGGGGCTAAGACGGTGGATTAAGGCTCAGGTTTCACCGCCCCGACAAGCCTCTTTGCTCAAACGGAGAAAGTAACTGGTGAGTGCGTCCGGCCCGAGTACGGCGCGGGCCGGCGCCCAAGGTGGGCGCGGGCGAAGACCGGGGTCGTTCACCTAATTCGGGTTGTTTCCCAAGAAATCTGAAACTCCGCGCGTTTCATCCGGGTATTTCCACGCAACACCGCTCCCCGGCGGAAACATGTCCCCATGAAAAACGACCTCCGCTTCGCCTTTCGCCAGCTCGCCACGCACCGGTGGTTCTCCGCCGCGATCATCGTCACGCTGGCGCTCGGCATCGGCATCAACACCACCGTCTTCACCCTGGTCAACGCCGTGCTCTTCAAGCCGGTCCCCGTGCCCGGTGGTGAGCGCCTCGTGACGATCAACAGCCAGAATCTCACGAAGACGGACAGCCGGTTCGGCGTTTCCTATCCTGATTTTCAGGAATTGCGGGCGCAGCAGCGGTCGTTCGAAAGCATCGAGGCGGTGATGGGCGGGCAGGCAACGATCAGCGAGCAGGGCAATCCGCCGGAGCAGTTTACGATCGCGCGGGTGTCGGCGGGGCTCTTTGAAATGCTGCGTGTGCCGCCAGTGCTCGGGCAGGGTTTTACGGCCGCCAACGGCCGGGCTGGGGCCGAAACCGTGCTGCTGCTTGGGCATGGCATCTGGAAGAACCGCTACGGCAGCGACCCCTCCGTCGTGGGGCGCGCGGTGCGCGTCAACGGCAAGCCGGCCACGATCATCGGGGTGATGCCGGAGGGCTTCAAGTTTCCCCAGCGCGAGGACGGCTGGATGGTGCTCGTGCCCGACGCCGAGCTCGAAAAACGGAGCAACCGTCCGCTCCAGCTCTTTGCGGTGCTCCGGTCCGGCGTGGCGATCGAGGCGGCGGGGGCCGACCTCGCTGTCCTCACGCAGCGGCTGGCGACGCAGTTTCCCGACACGAACAAGGACACGGGCGCCCTCGTTCGGACCTTTCACGACACCTACAACAACGGCACAATCCGCACGATCTTTCTCACCATGCTCGGCGCGGTCGGCTTCGTGCTGCTGATCGCCTGTGCCAACGTCGCCAATCTCATGCTCAGCCGTGCAATCGCCCGCAACCGCGAGATCGCGGTGCGCTCCGCCCTCGGCGCGTCGCGCTGGCAGATCGTGCGCCAGTTGCTCATCGAGAGCGTGCTGTTGAGCTGCCTCGGCGGCCTGCTCGGGCTCGGCCTTGCGATGGCAGGCGTCCATGCGTTCGATCTGGCGACCCAGGACGTCGGAAAGCCTTACTGGATCCAGTTCACGATGGATTACGTCGTGTTCGCGTATTTCGCGGCCGTCTCGGTGCTGAGTGGCGTGCTGTTCGGCCTCGCCCCGGCGCTCCGTGCGTCCCGCACCGATCTCAACCTCGCGCTCAAGGACGGCACGCTCGGCTCCGGCAGTCACAGCGGCGGCAAGCTGACGGCGGTGCTGGTTGTCGTGCAGTTTGCGCTCACGGTCGTGCTGCTCGCCGGGGCGGGCCTGATGGTGCGGAGCTTCTTCGCGGCGCAGACGGTCAATCCCTTCGTGCCGGTGGAGCGGATTTTTACCGCGCGCATCAGCCTGCCGGAGGGAAAAGACGAGCGCTATGCGAAGCGCGAGGACCGCATCCGTTTTTATGAGGAACTGCTGCCGCGGCTGGGCGCACTGCCGGGCGTGACGCACGTCGCCGCGGTGTCCAGCCTGCCGGGGCTCGGTGCGGGCACGCGCGACCTCGAGATCGAGGGCCGGCCGCTGGAGGATCCGTCGAAGGCGCCGCGCGCCCTCCTCGTGGCGTACACGCCCGACTATCTCGCCGCGGTGCGCCAGCCGCTGGTCGCCGGCCGCACCTTCAACGCGACCGACGGCGACCCGGGCAGGGAGGCCGCGGTGGTGACGCGGGAGTTTGCCACCAAATACTGGCCGGGCCAGGCTGACGTCACCGGCCGGCGTTTTCGTCTGCTGAGCGGCAAGGAAAAGAAACCAGGCCCGTGGATCGGCGTCGTCGGCGTGGCCGGGGACGTCATCCAGCGGGGCGACGATGCCGATGCGCCGCCGCTCTTTTATCTGCCGCATCGACAGGAGGGCTGGGGCGGCCTCGCCCTGCTGGTGCGCACCTCGTCCGATCCGGCGACGCTGGCGCAAGCGGTGCGCGCCACGGTGCAGGGCCTCGACCAGGACCTACCGTTGTTTGACGTGCGCACGATGGGGGACGCGTTGGCCCGCAGCTACTGGCACCTGAAGGTCTTCGGCACTTTGTTTCTCGCGTT
>JAPLTR010000157.1 GCA_026398065.1 Verrucomicrobiota bacterium
GTTGCGCAACCAGGCCGAACTGACCCACGACCTCGGGGTCGCCCGCCGGATTTTCCAGCAGGCGGGGGCGTCCGGCCTCGCAGCCGAAACCGTCGAGTGGCGTGCGGTCAACCAGTTCACCAAGGAGGTCACCCCGGTCACGCTGCCCAAAATGACGGTCGGCCCGCACTGGCTCGGGCAGATCTCCGCCGCCGGCCAGCCCGCGCCCATCGTCGACGAGGTGCACCGGATGACCGGGGTCTTCTGCACGGTCTTCCAGCGCCTGAACGACGCCGGCGACATGCTCCGCATCTGCACCAATGTCCTGAAGGACGACGGCACACGCGCGATCGGCACGTTCATCCCGGCGAAGAACCCGAACGGCGACAGCAACCCCGTCGTCCAGACTGTGCTGCGCGGCGAGACCTACCGGGGGCGCGCCTTCGTCGTGAACGACTGGCACGCCGCCGCCTACGAGCCCATCTGGGACGCCGGGAAGACCCGTGTCATCGGGATGCTCTACGTCGGCATCGGCCTGCGCACCATCAACCGCGAGCTCTGCGACAGCATCGCGAAACTCGTCGTCGGCAAGACGGGCTACGTGTTCGTCGTCGGTGCCAACGGCGACGAACGCGGCAAGTATCTCGTCTCGGCCCAGCGCAAGCGGGACGGGGAAAACATCTGGGAGGCCAAGGATGCGACCGGACGAGCGTTCATCCAGTCGATCATTGCCAAGGGCGCCCAAAGCCGGGACGGGGCGGTGGAGTTCGAATCCTACGAGTGGCAGAATCCCGGGGAGGCCCGCCCGCGCACGAAGTTCGCCGCGGTCACCGGCTTCGGGCCGTGGAACTGGGTGATCGGCGCGGGAGCCTACGAGGAGGACTTTGCCGACATGCGCCAGCACATGGCCGAGGCCCGGACGACGATGATCCAGTGGGTGTCCGGGGTGGCCGCGGTGGCGGCGCTCTTCGCCCTGTTCGCCGGCGTGCTGCTGGCCCGGGCGCTCGCGCGCCCCATCACCCGTGTCATCACCGAATTGAAGGAGAGCTCCGCCCAGATCGCCGCGGCCGCCGGGCAGGTCGCGGGCGCCAGCCAGTTGCTCGCCGATGGTTCGAACGAGCAGGCCTCCGCCCTCGAGGAGAGCAGCGCCTCGCTCGAGGAGATGTCCGGCATGACCCGGCGCAACGCGGAGAGCGCCGCGAAGGCCCGGGAACTCTCCAGTCGCGCGCGCACCGTCGCCGACTCCGGAGCCGTCGAGATGACGGCGATGAACCGCGCGATGGTCGAGATCAAGCAGTCGTCGGACGGCATCGCCAAGATCATCCGGACCATCGACGAAATCGCGTTTCAAACCAACATCCTCGCCCTCAACGCCGCGGTCGAGGCCGCCCGGGCGGGCGAAGCCGGCCTCGGGTTCGCCGTCGTGGCCGACGAGGTGCGCAGTCTGGCGCGGCGCAGCGCCGAGGCCGCCCGCGAGACCGCCGAGAAGATCGAGGGCGCCATCGCGAAAAGCGGTCAGGGCGTGGCCATCAGCGAACGGGTGTCGAAGAGCCTGACCGAGATCGCGGAGAAAGTCCGGCAGGTCGACGAACTCGTCACCGCCGTCGCCGAGTCGAGCCGGGAACAGAGCCAGGGCGTGCACCAGATCAACACGGCCGTGTCCTCGATGGACAAGGTCGTGCAGGGCAACGCCGCCAGCGCCGAGGAAAGCGCCAGCGCCTCCGAGGAGCTGAATGCCCAGGCGGAGGCCCTGAAGGAATCGATTCACGGCCTGCAACACCTCGTCGGCGAAACCGCGGTCGCCGAGACCACTCCGGAAAAGCGGTCGGAGCCCGGACGCCCGGGCGGCCCCGTCCGTCCCGCACCCGTCGCCGCGGCGCCGCAGCCGGCCGCTGCAGAATAGCCACCGCGCCCACCTGCACCGGCAGGCCGCCCGTCCGCACGACACCGCGACCGCGTGGCCGGCAGCCCGGTTGGGACGACGGCGTGTAGTGCTACCGCTGAGACAACTACTCAGCACCACGGGCGCCGGGGCTACTTCGCCGTCATACCGAAGAGAAACCGTTTGCCTAAGGACAAGACCCTACGCCAATTTATGCCCAGCATGGAGCTGTCACCCGCCACCATTGAACATCTGCGCGACGAGGCTTACGCCACGCTCTGCCGGCATGCCGTGGAACAGGCGCTGGAGAACCTCGAACGCGAGAAGGCCGAGATCGCGAGCACGCGGCCGCCGTTCGGCATCCTCGCCAGCAAGCAGACGCGCGAA
>JAPLTR010000810.1 GCA_026398065.1 Verrucomicrobiota bacterium
CGACATGGTCGACTACGACTGGGGCGTCGAGGATGTCCCGATGGACTTTGATTCGCTCGGCATGATCGGCACGATGGGCGGCTCCGGCGGCGTCATCGTGATGGACGACACCGTCAACATGGTCGAGGCGCTCGCCAACATCAACGCGTTCTACTCCCACGAGAGCTGCGGCCAGTGCACGCCCTGCCGCGAGGGCTCCCTGTGGATGAAGAAGATCACCACGCGCATGGTCCACGGCCAGGCGCGCAACGAGGACGCCGCGCTCCTCAAGAGCGTCGCCGACCAGATTCCCGGCCGCACCATCTGTGCGTTCGGCGAGGCCTGCTCGTGGCCGACGCAGAGCTTCATCGCGAAGTTCGGCGACGAGTTTAAGCAGTATCCTGAGACCAAGAAAACCGCCAAGCCCGCCGGCGCGGGCGCGCTGATCTGATCGGATTTCACCACGAAATACACGAAACACACGAAAACCTGATGAACCTGAAACGCCCGATGTCTTCCGCCGACTTTCGTGTATTTCGTGTGTTTCGTGGTTAAAAATTCTTCGCAATGATCGCTCCGCCCAAACCCGACCTCGTCACCGTCAACATCGACGGCAAGGAGATCGCCGTGCCCAAGGGCACCAACGTCATCGAGGCCGCGCGCCTCGTGAACGTCGATGTGCCGCACTATTGCTACCATCCGAAGCTGACGATCGTGGGCAACTGCCGCATGTGTCTCATCGAGATGGGCATGCCCGCCGTCGATCCCGCCACCAAGGCGCCGATCATGGACCCGGCCACCGGTAAGCAGAAGATCAACTGGATCCCGCGCCCCCAGATCGGCTGCGGCACGAATGTTTCGCCCGGCCTCCACGTCAAGACGACCTCCCCGATGGTGAAGGAGGCCCGCGAGGGCGTGATGGAGTTCCTCCTGATCAATCACCCGCTCGACTGCCCGATCTGCGACCAGGCCGGCGAGTGCAAGCTCCAGGAACAGTCCACCGGCTACGGCCGCGGCTACTCCCGCTTCGTCGAGACGAAGAACGTGAAGCCGAAGCGCACCCAGCTCGGGCCGCGCGTCACGCTCGACGACGAGCGCTGCATCCTCTGCTCCCGCTGCATCCGTTTCTCGAAGGAGATCGCGAAGGACGACGTCCTCGGCTTCATCGACCGCGGCAGCTACTCGACGCTCACCTGTTACCCCGGCAAGCAGCTCGCGAACAACTACTCGCTCAACACCGTCGACATCTGCCCCGTCGGCGCGCTCACGAGCACGGATTTCCGGTTCAAGATGCGCGTCTGGTTTCTCAAGCAGACCAACAGCATCGACACCGAGACCTCCGTCGGCGCCAACACCGTCGTCTGGTCCCGCGAGGGCACCGTCTACCGCATCACGCCGCGCCGCAACGACGAGGTGAACGACACGTGGATGACCGACTCCGGCCGCGAGCTCTTCAAGACCCTCAAGGCCCCCGACCGCCTCACCGCGATCAAGGTCAATGGCGCGGACAGCGGCCTCGACATCGCGATCAACGCCGCCGCCGAACTCTTCAAGGCCAGCGCGGGCGCCGTCGCCATCGTCGGCTCCGGCCGCAGCTCCGTCGAGGAACAGTTCCTCACCAAGAAGCTCGCGGTCGCGCTCAACGCGACCGCCACCACCTATCTCGTCAGCCGGGTGGGGCAGGGGGACAAGCTCCTCGTCTCCGCCGACCGCAATCCGAATGTCCGCGGCGCGCTCGTCACCGGCCTCATCTCCGCGCTGCCGACGCAGAAGCTCACCGCGCTCGCCGCCGCCATCGATGCCGGCAAGGTCAAGACCGTCGTCTCCGTGGGCGAAGACCTCGTCGCCGCCGGCCTCACCGCCGCGCAGCTCGCCAAGGTTTCCCTCGTCTATCTCGGCACGCACGCTAACGCCACGAGCGCGGTCGCCCGCGTCGTGCTCCCGACCCTCGCGCTCTTCGAGAAGAACGGCACGCTGGTGAACCAGCAGTTCCGTCTGCAGAAATTCCACCACGCCGTCCCCGGTCCGGTGGGCGCGACCAACGATCTCATCGTCCTCGCCAAGCTCGCGGGCGTGTCCTCGCCCGATCTCGGGTCCGTCTGGAAGCTCCTCGCCGCGGAGATTCCCGCGCTCGGTCCCATCACCTTCGCAAACCTGCCCGAGACCGGCCTCCTCCTCGACTCCACGCCGTTCGCGGCGCTGCCCTTCGTCGAGGGCGAGACGCTGCACTACAAACCTGCCGCCGCGCCCGTGGCCGCCACCGCCTGATCACCACATGAGCCGCGCCACTCCCATCCTCGCCCTCGGCCTCGTCTTCCTCATCGGCGGCATCGCGCTCTTTGCCTTCGCCATGCGGCAGAAGGACGCCGCCGAAGGCGCCAAGGCCCCGCGCAAGTCCGATCTCCGCAACCTGGAGATCGAGAAAAAGAACAACGTGAAGCTGCGCATCGCGGGCGGCGTGCTCGCTGGTTTCGGCGCGATCCTCGCGATCCTGGCCGGCACCTCCTGATTTTCGTCCCGACATGTTCGATTTCTTCTTCCAACTTCCGCTGGTGGTGCAGGGCCTGGTGAAAGGCCTCGCGGTCATCATGGTGATTTTCCCGATCGCGGGCGCGTGCTCCATGGCCGAGCGCAAGGTCGCCGCCTGGATTCAGGACCGTCCCGGCCCGAACCGCGCCATCGTGCCGTGGGTCGCGTGGATTCCCTTCCTCGGCAAGTTCCTCCAGCGCCTCGGCATTTTCCACGTGATGGCGGACGGCGGCAAGATGCTCTTCAAGGAAGATTCGCTGCCGGGCCACGTGAACAAGTTCTACTTCGTCCTCGCGCCGATCGTCGCGATGATCCCCGCCCTCACCACGGTGACCGCCGTGCCCTTCGGCGCGTACTTCGATGCCGCCGGCAAGGTCATCCCCCTCGGTCTCGCCCCGCTCGACATCGGCATGCTCGCCGTGTTCGCCGTCTCCTCCCTCGGCGTTTATTCCGCGATCCTCGCCGGCTGGGCCTCCAATTCGAAGTATCCCTTCCTCGGCAGCGTGCGCGCCTCCGCGCAGCTCATCTCCTACGAGCTCTCGATGACGCTCGCGGTGGTGCCCGTGTTCCTCTGGGTCAACGCTCCCGGCCTGCCCGGTACGATGGGTTTTGCCCGTGTCGTGGAGTTCCAGAGCCAGCCCGGTTTCATGGGCGGCACGTGGTTCGGCTTCCTGATGCCGATCTCCGCCTTCATCTTCCTCGTCGCGCTCTTCGCCGAGACCAACCGCCAGCCGTTTGACACCGTCGAATCCGAGGCGGATCTCGTCGGCAGCTTCCATACCGAGTACGGCGCGTTCAAGTGGGGCCTCTTCTTCGTCGCCGAGTACTCGCACATGCTGGTCGGCTCCGGCGTCTTCATGCTGCTCTTCGGCGGTGGCTGGAATCCCCTCCCGTGGGTCTCGCTCTCCACGGCGGTCGATCTCCTCGGCCACATTCTCCCGTTTGCCCACGCACCGCTCTTCGTCGGCATCCTCTCGATCGCGATCTTCATGGGGAAGGTCCTCGCGATGATCTTCTTCTTCATGTGGGTGCGCTGGACCCTGCCGCGCTTCCGCTACGACCAGGTCATGAAGATCGGCTGGCAGATCATGCTGCCGCTCTCCATCGCCAATCTCCTCTTCTACGCGATCGCGATCGCGTTTATCCAAAAGTAATTTCCGTCCGCTCCGCACCATGGCCGTCATCACTGTCGAACGAAAGCCGCTCACCCTCGCAGAGCGCACCTACCTCCCCCAGATTCTGGGCGGCCTGAGGACCACGTTCCGTCACCTCGTGGCGCCGAAGAAGACGCTGGAGTACCCCGAGGAGCGCCCGGCCATCCCGCCGGGCTACCGCGGCGTGCCGACGCTCGTGCGCGATCCCAACGGCCGCGAGAAATGCGTCTCCTGTCAGCTCTGCGAATTCGTCTGCCCGCCCAAGGCCATCCGCATCACGCCCGGCGAGATCCCTGCCGACCAGGCCGACCGCGCGCACGTGGAGAAGGGCCCCCAGGCCTTCGACATCGACATGCTCCGCTGCATCTACTGCGGCCTTTGCCAGGAAGTCTGCCCCGAGGAGGCGATCTTCCTCCAGAACCAGTTTTCGATGTCCGGCTACACCCGCGCCGAGATGGTCAACCACAAGGACAAGCTCTACGAACTCGGCGGCACGCTCCCCGATCAGCACTACAAGTGGGACAAGAAAAAGGCCGCTGAGGAACACGGCAACACGCACTGAGCACCCGCCTATCCGACCCGCCACCATGGCCTCCTTCCTGTTCTACGCTTTTGCCCTGTTCACCGTCGCCGCCGCCGCGGGCGTCGTCGTGAACAAGAACGCCGTCAACGCCGCGATGTGCCTCCTGCTCTCGCTCGTCGGCGTCGCCGGGCTCTTCGTCCAGCTCGACGCCTACCTGTTGGCGTTCCTTCTCCTCCTGGTGTACGCGGGCGCCGTCGTCGCGCTGTTTCTCTTCATCGTCATGCTCCTCGACGTGAAGGGCCGCCAGGCCTGGGGCTTTCGGAAGCTGTCCATCGTGGCCGCGCTCTTCGCCTTTGCCCTCCTGTTGACCGGTCTCAGCACCTTTGTGACCCGGGGTCAGCTCACCACGCCGAATCCCAACGCGATGACCGCCGTCGGCCCCGACCTCAAGCAGTACGCCTACCAGCTCTTCACCACCTACCTCCTGCCCGTGCAGGTCATGGGCTTTCTCCTCCTCATCGCCATGCTCGGCGTCATTGTCCTCAGCAAACGCTGGGAGGGCGCCGACGAAGCCAAATGATCACCGCGACCCTCAACGAATACGTCATCATCAGCGTCGTGCTGTTCGCCATCGGCTTCTTTGGCGTGCTGCTCCGCCGCAACACGCTCGTCGTGTTCATGTGCCTCGAGCTGATGCTCGTCGCCTCGACCCTCGCGCTCGTCGCCTTCTCGCGGTTCAACGGCACGATGGACGGCAACGTCTTTGTGTTCTTCATTTTCACCGTCGCCGCCGCTGAGGTCGCCGTCGGCCTCGCCATCATCGTCGCGCTCTTCCGCAAGCGCCACACCATCCAGGTGGACGAGCTCAACACGCTGAAGGACTGACGCCGATGACCATGCTCCAGCACGCCATCTTTGTTCTGATCCTGCCGCTCGTCTCGGCGGCGGTCATCGCGCTCTTCCTGCGCCGCGCCGGCGGCCTCGCGGCCACCTTCTCGACGCTCACCGCGGCGAGCATCGCCGCGATCTCGGTGATCCTCGCGCTCCACAACGAGCGCTTCACCGCCAGCTACGAGTGGTTCCGCCTCGGCGATCTCGCGATCTCGCTCGGCTTCAAGTACGACGACCTCGCCGCGCTCATGCTCGTGATCGTCGGCATCGTCGGCCTCTGCGTGCACGTCTTCTCGCTCGGCTACATGCACGACGACGCGGCGAAGGCCCGCTACTTCGGCGGCCTCTCGATCTTCATGTTTTCGATGATCGGCATCGTGTTTGCCGACAATCTTTTCATGATGTTCATCTTCTGGGAGCTGGTCGGTTTCAGCTCCTACGTGCTCATCAACCACTGGCACGAGAAGCAGTCCGCCGCCGACGCCTCGAAGAAGGCCTTCATCGCCAACCGCGTCGGCGACTTCGGTTTCCTCCTCGGCATCGTGATGTGCTACTGGCTCAACGGCACCGTCAGCCTCACCGAGCTCGCCGCGCAGGGCGAGGCGCACACGCTCCACTTCAGCGCCCTGGTCCCGCTGCTCCTCTTCTGCGGCGCCGTCGGCAAGTCCGCCCAGCTCCCCCTCCACGTCTGGCTCCCCGACGCGATGGAGGGCCCGACGCCCGTCTCCGCCCTGATCCACGCCGCGACGATGGTCGCCGCCGGTATCTACATGCTCTGCCGCATCAACGTCCTGATGGTGCCCGATGCGCTCACCGTCATCATGTGGACCGGCACGGCCACCGCTCTCTACGCCGCCCTCTGCGCGATCACCCAGAGCGACATCAAGAAGGTCCTGGCCTACTCCACGCTGTCGCAGCTCGGCTACATGGTCGCAGCCTTCGGTCTCGGTTCGATCACGCTCTCGCACGCGCACGGCGCCGAGACCCACACGGTGGTTCTGGCCGCCGGCGTCGGCGCCGCGATGTTCCACCTGACGACGCACGCCTTCTTCAAGGCCCTCATGTTCCTCGGTTCCGGCTCCGTCATCCACGGCTGCCACCACGAGCAGGACATCTTCAAGATGGGCGGCCTGCGCACGCGGATGCCGCTCACGTTCTGGACGTTCACCGTCGGCGTCGCGGCGATCATCGGGTTTCCGTACCTCGCCGGTTTCTTCTCGAAGGACGCGATTCTCTACCTCGCCTTCGCCAAGAACAAGGCCGTCTTCGGCTTCCTCGCTCTCACCGCCGTCCTGACTTCGCTCTACATGGTCCGCCTCTGGAAGCTCACCTTCCTCGGCGAGCCCCGCAGCGAGGATGCCAAGCACGCCCATGAGGGCGGCCTGACCCTCACGCTGCCGCTGGTGCTCCTGGCCGTTCTCGCCGTCGTCGCCGGTTATCACAGCCACTATCCGAAGGTCTTCGATGGCGTCCTCGATCTCGTGCCCGAGGCCGAGGGCTCCGACCACACCATCATCTTCATCACCAGTCTGGGCGTCATGCTCGTGGGCGCCGCCATCGGCTACACGTTCTGGAAATCCACGCCGACCGACACCCTCGCCGACAAGTCCCCCGGCCTCTTCACCGCGCTCACCGCGCTCAAGCAGTCCTTCGACCGGCTCTACGACTACTACGTCGCCAAGGTGCAGCAGCGTTTCGCGCTCTTCGTCAATTTCTTCGAGCAGATCTTCCTCGCCGGCGTGATTGTCCGCGGTCTCGCGGGTGTCGTCGGTCTCTTCGGCATGGGCGCGCGCGCCCTTCATGTCGGCAACCTGAACGCGTACGTCTACTGGTTCCTCCTCGGCATCGTGATGCTGTGGCTGTTCGCGACCGGTGCGGTCTCCCTCTGATCCTGCGATGAGCCAACTGCCTTTCGATCCTCTGCTCCTCTCCATCGCGGCTCCGCTCGCCCTGGCCCTGGCCATCGCGCTCGGCCTGCCGAAGCGCTGGTCGGTGCTGCTCGCCTACGTGGCCTTTGCGATTCCCGCGCTCATGGCCCTGCACGTCTGGTTCTACTTTGGCGATGTCGCCAAGACCGACGGCTACGCCTTCCTGAAGACCTACGACACCGGCCTTTCCGGCCTCGGCATTGCGTTGAAGCTCGGGGTCAACGGCATCTCGCTCCCGCTCTTCGTGCTCGCCGGCCTCGTCGGTCTCGCCGCCGGGCTCTACGCGATCCAGTCCGGCGCCGAACGCCTCAAGATCTACCTCATGCTGCTCCTCATCATGCAGGGCGGGCTGATGGGCGTGTTCGCGAGCGTCGATATCTTCTTCTTCTACTTCTTCCACGAACTCGCGCTCATCCCGACCTTCATCATGGTCGGACTCTGGGGCGGGCGCGACCGCAGCTATGCGGCGATGAAGATGACGATCTATCTCACGCTCGGCGCGATGGTCTCCCTCGTCGGCCTGATCGCGCTCTACGTGAAGAGCGGCGCCCACACCTTCGACCTCATCGAGCTCCGCAAATACCTCGTCGGGCAGCCCCTCGCTGCCACGGTCCAGCACAACATCGCGGGCCTCCTCCTCTTCGGTCTCGGCGTCCTCGTCTCGCTCTGGCCCCTGCACACGTGGGCGCCCCTCGGCTACGGTGCCGCGCCCAGTTCCGCCGCCATGCTGCACGCGGGCGTCCTGAAAAAGTTCGGCCTCTACGGTCTCGTCCAGATCGCCCTGCCGCTCCTGCCCGAGGGCCTCGCGCACTGGTCGCACCCGCTCGCCTGGCTCGCCGTCGTCGGCAACGTCCTGATCGTCGGCCTCATCACCATCGCCCAGCGCGACCTCAAGCAGATGATCGGTTACAGCTCGGTCATGCACATGGGCTACGCCTTCCTCGGCATCGCCGCCGGCGGGATCATCGGCCCCGGTGGCGTCGTGGTGCTGATGGTCGCGCACGGTCTGTCCGTCGCGCTCCTCTTCCTTCTCGCGACCGCGATCCACCACCGCACGCAGACCTTCGCGATGGACGAGATGGGCGGCCTGGCGCAGAAGACCCCCGTCCTCGCCGCGTTCTTCGTCGCGGCGACTCTCGCCAGCATCGGCCTCCCCGGCTTTGCCAACTTCTGGGGCGAGCTCGCGATCTTCGTCGCCCTCTGGAAATTCTCCCCGCTCATCACCGCGCTCGCCGTCGCCGGCGTCGTCATCTCCGCAGTCTACGGCCTCCGCTCCGCCGCCCGCGTGTTCTTCGGTCCCTCGACGGAGCAGCTCGCCAAGGTCACGGCCGCGCACCCGCCCGCCGACCTCACGTGGCGGGAGCGCATTCCCGCGCTCATCCTCCTCGCCGCCCTGCTCTTCATCGGCTTCTGGCCCAAGTCCATCACGACGCCGATCAATGCCGCGCTGACTCCCGCGACGGCCACCGCCCCCGTCACGACGGGCGCCAAGCCGGCCACCGCTATCTGACGCCTCCCACACCGCGATGAATCTCGAAGCCGTCAAACTAGCCGCCGACTCCAACCAATGGGGCGCCATTTTCCCCGAGCTTTCGCTCGCGTGTCTCGCGCTCGTGCTCCTCGTGCTGGAAATCCTGCTGCCGAAGAAGCTCCACGCCTACATCCCCGATGTCGCCCTCGCGGGTCTCGTCGGCCTGCTCGGCGGTCTGCTCGTCAACTTCAAGTCGGTCCCCCTCGCTTACTCCTTTAACGAGCTCCTCCACCACACGGTGGGCGGGCAGGTGATGCGCGCGTTCTTCCTGCTGGTGGCGATCCTCGTCTGCGTCCTCGGTCGCATCACCCTCGCGAAGCAGAACGTCCCCCGCACCGAGTTCTACCACCTCGTGCTGATCATCACGGGCGCGATGATGCTCCTCGCGCAGAGCAACCACTTCGTGATGCTCTTCGTGGCCCTCGAGACGGTCACCATCGGATTCTACATCCTCGTCAGCTATTTCCGCACGAGCACCGCCTCGCTCGAGGCCGGCCTGAAATACCTCGTCATGGGCGCGCTCAGCTCGGGCCTGTTGCTCTTCGGCATCGTCCTCCTTTACGGTGTCGCCGGTAACACCGCGCTCCCCTCCCACACCGCCAACGCGATGCACTTCCAGGCACTCGCGCAGTTCCTCGCGGCGAATCCCCACCACTTCCTCGCCAATGTTGGCATCGTCCTCGTGCTCGCGGGCGTCGCCTTCAAGATCGGGGCGTTTCCCTTCCAGATCTGGATCCCTGACGTTTACCAGGGGGCGCCGACTCCGGTCACTGCCTTCCTCGCGGTCGGTTCGAAGGCCGCCGGTTTCGCCGTCCTCGTCGTGCTCGCGCGCGATGTCTTCGTCTCCTACGCCTGGCTCGTCACCCCGGTGCTCACCGTCATGGCCGCGGCCACGATCCTCTTCGGCAATCTCGCCGCGCTCACGCAGCACAACGTCAAGCGCCTCATCGGCCTCTCCGGCGTGTCGCACGCGGGTTTCCTGCTCCTCGGCGTCGTCGCCATGACGAAAGCCCCGATGGCCCAGGGCGCGATCTACTTCTACCTCTTCGCCTACCTCATCGCCTCCTTCACGGTGTTCGGGGTGATGGCCCACGTCGCCGGGGCGGACGACTCCGATCAGGAACTCGACCACTATGCCGGCCTCGCGAAGGAGAACCCCTTCCTCGCCGCCGTGCTCGCCGTCGGCCTCGGTTCGCTCGCCGGCATCCCGCCCCTCGCGGGCTTCATGGGCAAACTCTTCATCTTCATCGCCGCGTATCAGGCCGGAGCCTACGGGCTCCTCGCCATCGCCGCGACCGGCGTGGTGATCTCGATCTACTACTACTTCGGCTGGATCAAGTCTGCCATCTTCGAGCAGTGGACGCCGCCCTCCGACACCGCCCCCGTGCGCCCCGCGCGCACGCCGGTCACCATTGTCAGCGGCCTCACCCTCGGCACCCTCGCCCTCGCCTCGGTGGTCCTCGGGTTCTACCAGGGCCCGCTCGGTCACTGGCTGTCGATGAAGTGAACGTTGGGTACGGCGTGGCGCCTTGAACGCCGTTTACGACGATGCGCTTACCTCCCAGATCCCGTGGTCGGTCTGCCAAATTTTTAGGCTTGTTTACGGTGGCGTTTGCTTGGGCGGTAAGTTTGTTCGCGGCCACGCCGGCGGAGGAGAATGCCGAGGGATTTGGTCAGCCGGTGTTGGTCATGATCGGCCGAAATCCGTGGCTGATGGTGATGGGCTCCGAGAGCGCTTCGTTCGTGCTGTACGAGAACCGGATTGCGCTCTTCATCGCCAATCGTGAGGGGAAATTCCAACGATCACGGGCGATGCTCACCTCGGCCGAATATGAGGCGTTTCTTAAGTCGGCTTTGGGTGCGGATGATTTGGACCGAATACCCGCCCATACCTCGCTCACGTCTTGGACCGATCAAATGACGACTGAGCTTGTCTATCGTCGGGCCGACGGCCGTTTGCGGCGGATGAGCGTGTACGGCAGCTTTGACTCGGAAGGCCGGCTCCAAGGTGTGCCGACGGGCAGGGAGCGTAGGCCCGTGGTCGAGCGGGTCCCTGACTCGTTGCTCAAGGCCTTTAGGGAAATCGGCGCCTTTTCGCCGGCCAAAGCTGAACCGTGGAGTTCCAAATACCTTGAGGTGATGATTTGGGCCTATAACCACGCGCCGGACAAGAATCTGCCTTGGCCGGCCAAATGGCCAGGTCTCGGTGATCCGAACACGATCAAGGATGGCGGCCCCTACGACAGCCACCGGCTCTTTTTGCCCGCTTCTGAAGAACAGGTGCTGGTGGAATTCCTGAAATCGAGACGCGAAAAACAGGCTGTGCTCATCGATGGCCGCAAATGGGCCGTTTCCTTCCGTCGACCGCTTCCGCGGGAAAAGGAATGGTCGGGTCTCCCGCGCGGCGATTAGCCGCTCGACGGAACAACGCATTCGCGCTTCGGCGCATCGATCTTGTCGCTAGGGCGTCGGGTTTGAGTCGTTTTGGGCGAGGTGGTCGCCTCCCACGCGCGTCAATATTTCTGCAGCAGCTCCAGCATCGCGCGGTCGAGTTGGTGGCCTTCCCATGACTCGTAGGTGAGGTCGGTGCGCTTGCTGTCGAGGACGCCGAAGCCGCCGCGAAATTCCCACAGGGCCCAGCCCCAACCCGTTTCGCCCGCGGTCGCGAGCAGGTCTTCCATCCAGCGCATCACCACCGGGTGTGGCGTGTACTGAAACGCCCCAAACTCCCCGATCATCACGCCGAGTCCCGCCGCCTGCGCCTCGCGCCACTGGGCGTAGCAGGTGTCACGGAGCCAGGCGCGGTCGAGCATCGATGGAGCACGCAACGCCGTGCCTCCCGCCTTGGGGTCGAACTGCACCGCGCCCGTGTGCTTCATCCCCCAGGAGTCCACCGGATGCAGCACCCAGCTCTTCGCTCCGGATTCCACGGCCACTTCGGACAAGGTCAGCCAGTCGCCCTCGACGTTGCGCAGTTCGACGCGGGAGACGCCGGCCGGGAGCTCGATCCGGTAGTCGCGGTCGTAGATGTTGGCGTAGTTGTTCCACTCGGGGTGGTGCACGACTTTCTTCCACTCGCCCTCGCCCGGCCCCGGTTTGAACGTGTGCTCCCACAGCACGCTGCCGCTGCCGTCCGTCGCGCGGAGCCTGGCCAGCATCGAGACCGTGTTCACATGCAGCCGCAGCGTCGTGCCGCCGAGCGGACCCTCGAACACGAGGGAGGTCTGGAATTCCTTCTTCACCGGGCCGTAGAGAAACGCGCTCACCTGCGCCGCGGGCCACGCGGGCACGGCCCACTTGTCGGCGCCGTTGATCCAGCTGGCGCGGTAGTGGCTCACGTTCATCGGCCGGTAGCCGCGCGTGCAGAGCGCCACGCCGAGTTCGTGGAGCGATTTCGGCGGGAGGT
The DNA here is from genome assembly GCA_026398065.1 of Verrucomicrobiota bacterium. Taxonomy (GTDB): domain Bacteria; phylum Verrucomicrobiota; class Verrucomicrobiia; order Opitutales; family Opitutaceae; genus GAS368. The sequence goes on from JAPLTR010000810.1 coordinate 11,942, forward strand.
TGCCGTAGTCGAGGCCGTCGCACAGGACGAGCCGGTCCGGGTCCTCGGCGCGGATCGCGTCGACCATGCGTTTCACGACGGCGTAGTACACCGGCTCGGCGAGCGCGGGCGGTTCGTTGAACAGATTGAAACTCAGCCGCGCGTTGGGGATCCCCCGGTAGCGCCTGGCAAACGCCGCCCAGTGTAGCGCGCACACGCGCTGCGCCTCGTCGTCCGTCCACAGGTTGCGGGCCTCCGCCGGCTTCGCGACCGTGAAGCCCGGCGCGCGGTGGAAATTGAGCGCGACGTGCACTCCGTACTCGCCGCCGAGCGCGACGATGCGGTCGATGTCGCGGAGTTTCGCCTCGTCGATTTTCTCCCAGTCGCCGCCGCTGATCCAGCCGCGGTAGTCCAGCGGAATGCGCGCGAAGTTGAAGCCGAGTGACGCGATCAATCGGAAGTCCTCCACCATCACGCGGTCGGGCGTGGGCGCGGACCCGACGTTGAATTTGTAGAGCAGGTTGAAGCCGCGCCAGCGCGGGAGTTTTTCGGCGGTCGGTTCCGGCAGCGGACGCGGGTAGGGGAAGGTCCGCGGCGGGGCGGCGAGGGCGAGGCCCGCACCGAGCACAAAGAGCAGTTTACCCAACCAGACATGGCGGCTCATGGCGCCAGCCTGAACCCCTCACGCGCACAAATCACCCCAAATCGTTTTTCGCCCTGCCGGGGCGCTCAAAGCGGCCGGTTCGAGAGCACCACGTCGTCCACGAAGAGCGTCTGCGCGGCCGAGCGACCGGTGTTGGCCGTGAGGCCGACCTGCATGCGGTCATACACGGTGCGCGCGCGCGGCAGGGTCTTCCCCGCCTCGTCGAGCACCTTGACGCCATCCTGCCAGACCTGCATCCGGCCGTCTTCGCGGTCGGAGAGATGCAGGTGGATCTTCACTTCCACCCAGCGGTTCTTCGGAAACTTGGGGGCGCCGCCGACGGCGCGGAATTTTTTCGCCGACCACCATTTGCCGAGATCGGAGGCGACCATCTCGCCATTCTGCAAAAAGAGCCGACGACCGGGCGTGTTGCGCAGCGCGGTGGATTCGAGGTCCCACAGGAAGACCGACGAGCCCTCGGTATGGCCTTCGAGCCAGTACCAGGCGCTGAACCACACGTCGTCACCCTTCACGAAACGGAGGCCCTGCCGCTCGATGTCCGCCTCAGACACGTTCTTACCGTCGAAGGGGGCCGCGACACATTTCAGGGCGTTGTTTCCCGAGTGCGCCCGCTCAGAGCTGAGTGCGACGCTGTTGGCCGTCGGGCCGGCGGCGGACTGTAGCTCGACGCCGTTCCAGCGTGCGGAGCCTTTCGCCACGAGATCGTCGATCTTGGCCGAGCCTTCAAAGCCGTCGCGAAACACAAAGGGAGCGGAAGGCTCGGGCATGGGTCGTGCGACCCAGAACCACCATGCGGCTCCCGCCGACCCCGCCAGCGCCGAAAATGCCCCGCCCACCAGCAGCCGGCGCAGCCAGCGGTGTGAGACACGGGTGAAAGGCGGGGGTGTCTGTGACATCAAATTTTGGGTCTGCAACTCCTACGGGGTGGGGGGAGCAAAACAGTCCTCGCGAAAACCGCAATAGGGGAACGACCGCACGTTTTGCTTTTTTTGTGCTTTCCCTTGTCCAGCCTAACGCGCCTCTTTGCGGCCATCCCTTCCGCCGAATGAGAATCACCGGACTTGCCCTTGTCCCCCCGCCGACCGCCGCCGACCTCCCGAAGGTCACCCCCGAACTCCTCGCTTCGGTCCTGGCCCGCTATTCGCGTAGCAACCAAGGCATTGCGACCATCCTCTCGAAGGTCGATCTTGCCAATCCCGACGCCTCGATCGACCGCATCCTGAGCTTTGTGGACTACGGGCACGCGTCCATCGGGGGCCTCACCGGCGGACTGGCCGTAGCGCTCGACGACGTGTCGATGTGGCTCGCCTACAAGCTTTTTGAAATCGCCACCATGGCGGATGGGCAGGAGTCGAGCACCCGGTACATCACGATGGACGCGGCCAACCTCCCGACCGCGGCCGAACTTGGCATCCCCGAGGATCTGGCCCCCCGCTGGACGGCCGTGATGGCCAAGGCTTTCGCCGCCTACCATGCGGAATACACCCGCCTCGATGGACTTGCGACGGCCGACCCCGGCCTGGTCCGCCTGCCGCCCGACGCCAAGCCCGCTGTCGTGACCCGGCTCCGGAAGAACTACGCGCTCGACCGTGCCCGCTACTTCATCCCGCTGGCCACTCGCACCAACGTCGGCCTCGTCCAGTCCTCCCGGATGTGGGCCGTCACGGTGAAGCACCTCGATTCGCTGCCTCACCCCGAGGCGCGGGCAGCCGCCAAGCTCATCCGCGACGAACTGCTCAAGATTTCTCCGCGGCTTATGCGCCACAGCTTTGCGGAAAAGTCGTTCACGGCTCAGGCCGGTCAGGAACTCGCGACCAGCCTGTCCCTCGGACTCGCCCGCCTGTCGGCCACACCCCTCGCCGATGAGGTCTGGGTGCACGTCGATCGCGCCACCCCGCCGTGGCTCACCGAGTCACAGCCCGTCGGCGAGGCGCTGCGGCACCGGGCCAATCGCTACGGTCATCAGGGCACCGCCACGCGCCGGATGCGCGTGACCTTTGCCTGGAACAACCTTCATGGCGCGCGGTTCGCCCGCCTACGTTTATTCGCTTCTCCTCGGCGCGCAGACGCCCTTCGAGCACAGCACCCACGGGGACAAGTTCATCTACGAGGCGGAACTGCGTACCGGCATGGGCGCGCATTTCCGCTACGCCGAACACCTCAGCGCGGTCCTCCGGGAGTTCTTCAAACAGGTTCCCGAAGCCCGCACTCACGTCGTCGAAGGCACTGCCGAGCCGGAGTAACCGGTGGCGGTAAGGTCGCGCTGGAAGTGGCGCGATGGAAATGACGGTTCTTTTCGCACGGCGGGCTTGAACCGCTACGTGCCGCCCACACAGTCGTCGGTCTCCCCGCGTGCCCAGGCGCGTGGAACACCCCACTTCCCCGCAACCGTCCGGAGTCCCCCGCTCCGCTAGTCCCCCATCCTTTGTGAGCGACGTTTCCTCCGCCCCGGCTGTTCTTTCCCCTCTCGACCGCGCCCGCCGCAAGGCCTACTGGCGCCTGATCCCGCTCCTCTTCGTCTGCTACATCATCGCTTACGTCGACCGGGCTAATGTTGGGATCGCGAAGCTCACGATGGTGAAGGATATCCCGGGGTTCACGGATGCCGTGATCGGGTTTGGCGCCGGCGTGTTTTTCATCGGCTACTTCCTGCTGGAGATCCCCGGCACCCTGATCGTCGAGCGCTGGAGCGCGCGCAAGTGGATCTGCCGCATCATGATCACCTGGGGCATCATGGCCGCGATGACCGCATTTGTGCAGGCGCGGATTCCGGGCTTCACCCAGGTCGCCGAGCTGCTGATGCGCCTGATTGTCTGGATTGCTACGGGGCTCTCGCACGCAGGCATTCCTTGGCTATCCGGGTTTGCGGGCGACGTGGCCGGGCAGTTCGCCGGTCCCAGTGGACTTGCGGTGTTTCAGTTCTACTCCATCCGGTTTTTGCTGGGTCTCGCCGAGGCCGGGTTTTTCCCGGGCGTGATCGTGTTCCTGACGCATTGGTTTCCGGCCCGCGACCGCAGCCGCACGTTGGCCTACTTCTTTGTCGCGACCCCGCTCGCGATGATGATCAGCCCGAAAATCTCCAATCTCATGCTGAAGATCGGCACGACCGAGGTGATCGATGGCGTCAGCGTGAGCCATCCCGCCGTCCTGGGGCTCGTGGGGTGGCAATGGGTCTATGTTTTCTGGGGCATTCCTGCCGTCATTCTTGGTTTCATGGTCTACTACCTCATCCCGGACAAACCTCGCGACGCGAAATGGCTCGCGCCCGACGAGCGTGAGGCCTTGGAGCAGGAGCTCGCCGCCGAAAAGGAGCGTACGAGCCGTGGCAAGCGCATGACCGTGATGGAGGCCCTGCGGCACCCGAAGGTTCTCATGCTGGCGGCCGCCTATTTCTTCTGCGTCACGGCCAACTACGGCGTGGAGTTCTTCCTGCCGAGCATCTTGCAGGATTGGTATCAGCTGAAGCTCAATAATCTCACTTGGCTCGTAATCCTCCCGCCCGCGCTCTCTTTGATCGCGCAACTGACCGTCGGCTGGAGTTCCGACCGAATGAAGGAGCGCCGGCTCCACGCCGTCATCCCGATCGTCACGGGATCGCTCGCGCTGTTTTGTGCGGCCCTCAGCAAGGGCAACGTCTACGTGACCGTGGCGTGCTTCATGGTCGCGACCGCCGGCCTCAAGGCCTACCTGCCGGCCTTCTGGTCTATGCCGAGTCTCTTTCTCACTTCATCGGCGGCCGCCGGCAGCATCGGTCTCATCAATTCGGTGGGCAACCTCGGCGGCTTCCTCGGGCCCGCGCTCCTTGGCTGGCTCAAGACCAACACGGGTTCTTACCAAGTGGGGGTCTGCATCCTCGCCGGCTCGATGCTGGTGACCGCGACGATGCTCTTTTACTTCGTCGGCCTCGGCAAACGGCACGAGTGACCGGTCAGCGGGGCTCCGCGTCGGGCCGGTTCGAATATTTGGGTTGCCGCAAAACTATGGCAACACATCCTCCCCGACGCGTTTCCGTCATGAAATTGCCCGGCTTCATCGTCCTCGCGAGTCTGACCTTAACGGGTGCCATGACTGCGCGGGCGGCCGACGCCACCGCCCCGGTCGACTACACCCAGCGCAACACTCCCTACGCGCCTGCCGCCTCGGTCTCGCCGGAAAAGAAGGCCCCTGAGCCCGATGCGAAGGTGCAGGAAAAGCGGGTCGACAAGACCGTCGTGGACAAGAAGCCCGCCGCCGTGGGTGACCGCCGCGCCGCCATCGACACCAAGGAGGCCCGCGAGAAAAACGTCCGCGAAAAGGACTCCCATACCCCGGAGAAAGTGGACCAGCCCACCAGCGCGTACAATCAGCGCGAATCCTCGCTGACCCCTGGGGCCAACGTGACGCGGCTGCCCATGATCGCAAAGTATCAGGACAGCCTGACCGCCTCCAACGTCACCACCACCTCGCGCACCACCGCGACCGACCGCGCGACGGCGGCCAAGATCAACCGTTTCGTCTACCGCAAGAACGCCCCCGACACGTCGGTTGCCCTCGAGGGCGCGTCCGTCACCCCTGCCGCCGGCGGCGCGGCGGTGAAGAAATAAACGCGTGGCTCCTCCCTCTCGTCGCCGATGAGCACGTTTCGCGTCCTCCAGTTTAACATGCAGTTTGGGCAGATCTGGGACGACACCTACCCGGATCGCGCACCCATCCGCCTGGAGGCCACGCTGGAGGAGATCCGCCGCCACCACGCCGACATCATTCTCCTGCAGGAGGTCGAGCAGGCCCTACCCGGGGGTGTGCAGTTCCAGCCGCCGCCCAACTACGCGCGCCTCCAGGCTGAATTGCCCGGGTACGACAGCTATTTTTCCTATCCGAAAGCCGATCCGCGCGAGCTGCCTTTCGGCGTGGGCCTTGCGATTTTTTCCCGCACGCCCCTGCGCGACCCGATGCGCTTCGATCTGCCATCGCCCGCCATCGAGTTCGAGTTCTTCGGCAAGAAAACCACCCCGACGGATCGTTTGCTGATCGGGGCCAAGACAACCGTCCTCGGCCGCGAGGTCCAGTTGCTCAATACCCACCTCCTCGCCTTTTTCATGCTGGGCTCCAGCAGCGCACAGAATCCCGTTCAGCGGGACCTCATTGCCGCGCGCCTCGCCACGGCCAGCGGGCCCACGATCCTCACCGGAGATTTCAATGTCAGCAAACACCAGGCCTTGGTCGCGCAGTTTGCCGAGAAGGGATTCGCCACGGTGCAGGAAAAGGAAGTCACCTGGCGCCGCCGGCCCTTCATCCTCGATCACATTTTCTACAACGCCCCGCTGCGCGCCGTCGCGCACCAGGTGATGCCCACCCCTGCGAGCGACCACCACGCCCTCGTGGCGGATTTCGAGTTTGTCTGAATCCGAATCGGCGCTGGGGTTGTGCCCTTACTTTGCGCGGCGCACGCGTTCCTTCTCGGCTTCGCGTTCCTCTTCGAGACGGGCGCGTTCGCTCACGAGCTGCTTCTTGATCTTCTCGACCTCTTCGGCGTTCTGCGCGGCCCAGGCTTCGTCGAGCTGCTTCTTCAGGAAGATCTCTCGCTCGGCCAGTTTGCCTTTGAAGACGGTGTCGATCTCCGCGAGGCGGGCTTTCTTCTCCGCGGTGAGCGGTTTGCCGCCGTCCGGGTCGGATTTGGCGAGTCGGTCCATCGCAAGTTCGTAGGCGCTTTTCATGGTGCGTTGAAACTTGGCAAGAAACCCGCCGAACGCACGAAACAAAATTCCGTCCGCGACGTGTACCGCACGCCTACCCGAACCGCACCCCGAAGATCAGCACGACCGTGACCACCGCAAACGGCGGCCACCAGCCGCCCCGCGCGGGTT
>JAPLTR010000615.1 GCA_026398065.1 Verrucomicrobiota bacterium
CCTCTTCAAAAACAAGACCGTTGCTACAATGGACCGGACCGCACGCCAAGGCATGCTACCGTGGGGTCCGCTCGGAGAGCGGGGCGGGCCGGCCAAGGGGTGGAAAGGGCGGCTTGCGGGCGCTCGCCGCTACTGGCCTGAGACATGCTAAACCAGTCGCCAAAACCCGCATGGAAATCCTGCCGCCGCCCGCGTCGCCTGAGAGGCCGTCACACATCGTCTATGGTCTGGAGGACAAGCTCCCGCTCGGCACCTCCGTGCTCGTGGGGGTGCAGCATGTCTCCGCGATGGTCGTCGGCACGATCACGCCGCCGCTGATCCTCGCCGGGACGCTGAAGTTTTCCCAGGCCGACACGGCCTACCTCGTGAGCATCGCGTTGCTCGCGTCGGCGTTTGGGACGTGGCTCCAGTGCCGCCAGCGCGGGCCGGTGGGATCGGGGCTGCTGAGCGTGACGGGGACGAGCTTCGCGTTTCTGCAGCCGCTCACGGTCGCGGGCCAGGCGGGCGGGCTGCCGCTGATGCTGGGGCTGTCGTGCCTCACGGCGCCGCTGCTGATCGTGCTCTCGCCGTTCATCTCGCGGATGCGGCAGGTGTTCACGCCGCTGGTGTCGGGGGTGGTGGTCCTGCTGATCGGGACCTCGCTGATTCCCACGGCGTTTTATGGGCTGGCGGCGCCGGTGCAGACGGGGGCGCCGCCCTGGCTGGGGCTGGTGGTGGGCCTGGTGGTGATCACCGTGATCGTCGGCGCGCAGGCGACGGGGCGCGCGTGGGCGCGGATCGCGGGCGCGGCGTTTGGCGTGGTCGTCGGGTGCATCGTGGTGGGGCTTTGCGGAGGACTGCGTGCGCCGGAGCCGGGGACGGGCGCGTGGGTGACGGTGCCGCACCTGTTTCCCCATGGCTTTGCGTTCGACTGGAAGTTCGTGCCGCCGTTCGCGTTCATCTATCTTGTGTCCATGCTGGAGGCCCTGGGCGATATCACGGCGACCTCGCAGCTCTCGGGGCTGGCGACGAACGGGCCGGCGCACTGGCGGCGGTTGTCGGGCGGCGTGATGGCCGATGGCATCGTGAGCACGGTGACGGCGTTGTTCGGCGGATTTCCCAGCGCGACCTACGCGCAGAACAACGGCGTGATCCAGATCACGGGCGTGGCGAGCCGGCGGGTGGGGTACGTGATGGTGGTGATTCTCGGGTTGCTCGGGCTCTTTCCGGCGGTGGGGCGCTGGGTCACGGTGATGCCGCCGGCGGTGCTCGGCGGGCTGGCGCTGATGATGTTCGGGCTGGTGGCGGTGGCGGGCGTGCGCCTGCTGATGAGCGCGGGGCTGGGGCAACGCGAAGGGGTGATCGTCGCGCTGTCGCTGGGCGTGGGGCTGGGGTTGCCGACGCAGCCGAAGCTGCTGGAGAGTTTGCCGGGCGTGTTGCACTCGCTGCTGGAGTCGGGGATCTCCGCGGGCGGTCTGACGGCGCTGCTGCTGAACGTCTGCTGGCGGGCGAAACACCCGGAGGCGCCGGAACTGGCCGACTAGTTTTACCGCTGGGCTTGGGCGCCCGGCCGGCACACGGTTGCACTCCACCATGGGAACGCTGCTCGTCAAAAACATCCACACGCTCGTCACGATGAACGCGGCGCGGGAGGAGATCCGCGATGCGGCGGTGTTCGTGCGCGACAACGTGATCGAACAGGTCGGGGCGACGGCGGCGCTGCCGGCGACGGCGGACGAAGTGCTGGATCTGCGCGGGCGGCACGTCGTGCTGCCGGGGCTCGTCAACACGCACCACCATTTCTATCAGACGCTGACGCGGGCGGTGCCGGCGGCGCAGAACTGCGACCTGTTTCAGTGGCTGAAGACGCTTTATCCGATCTGGTCGCGGCTGACGGCGGAGGGCGTTTATGTGAGCGCGCAGATGGCGGCGGCGGAGCTGATGCTCTCGGGGTGCACGACGTCGAGCGATCACCTGTATCTGTTTCCCAACGACTGCACGTTGGACGACGAGATCCGCGCGCTGGGGGACATCGGCATGCGGTTCCATGCGTGCCGCGGGAGCATGAGCGTGGGGGAGAGCCAGGGCGGGCTGCCGCCGGATGCGCTGGTGGAGCGGGAGGCGGACATCCTGAAGGACAGCCAGCGGCTCATCGGGCAGTACCACGACAACCGGAGGCACGCGATGTTGCGGGTGGCGCTGGCGCCGTGTTCGCCGTTCTCCGTGTCGCGCGACCTGATGCGGGAGTCGGCGGCGCTGGCGCGGGCGCACCGTGGCGTGCGGTTGCACACGCATCTCGCGGAGAACAAGTCGGACGTCACCTACAGCCTGGAGAAATTTGGCCTGGTCCCCGGCGACTACGCGGAGTCGGTCGGCTGGGTGGGCGAGGATGTGTGGCACGCGCACTGCGTGCAATTGAGCGACGACTCGATCGCGAAGTTTGGGCGCACGGGGACGGGGGTCGCGCACTGTCCGTGCAGCAACATGCGGCTCGCGAGCGGCATCGCCCCGGTGAAAAAGATGCTCTGTGCCCGCGTGCCGGTCGGGCTCGGGGTGGACGGGGCGGCCTCGAACGATGCGACGAACCTGTTTCACGAGGCGCGGGAGGCGTGCCTGCTCGCGCGGGTGGGGGCGCAGGACGCCTCGGTGATGACGGCGCGGGAGGCGTTGGAACTGGCGACGCTCGGGGGCGCGCGGGTGCTGGGGCGCGACGATATCGGGAGCCTCGCACCGGGAATGGCGGCGGACTTCATCGCGGTGAATCTCGACCGGCCGTCGTTTGCCGGCGCGCAGCACGATGTGGTGGCGGCGCTGATCCTGTGTCAGGCGGACACGGTGGACTACAGTTTCATCAACGGGCGCCGGATCGTGGATCAAGGGCGGCTCACGACGGTGGAGCTGCCGGAGTTGGTCGAGAAGACGAACCGGCTGGCGCGGCGGTTGGTGGGCGGCGGGTGAGCCGAGGGCATGAGGAGGGCGGCGATCTCCGAGCGCCGTCGGTTTGGGTTTCTCGTAGGTCGGGCTTTACGCCCGACACCTCAGAAAAACCTGTCGGGGATAAACCCCGACCTACATCGAACCGACGGCTACAAGGTCGCCGTCCACTTCAGAAAATGAGCCCGTGGAAGATGTGGACGAAGAAGAGCGCGGCCAAGATGTAGGTGAAGGTCGGGATGCTCTTCGCGCGGCCGGTGCAGAGGGCGAGGAAGGTCAGGGCGATCACACCGAGGCCGAGGCCTTCGGCGATGCTGAACGTGAGCGGAATGCAGAGGAGCGTGACCACGGCGGGCATGGTTTCGGCGAAGTCGTCCAGTTTGATCTCGGCCACCGTCTGGAACATGAACACGCCCACGATCACGAGGGCGGGCGCGGTGGCGGCGGCGGGGATGATCAAGATCAGGGGCGTCAGGAAGAGCGCGAGGAGGAAGCAGACGGCGGTGCTCACGGCGGTGAGCCCGGTGCGGCCGCCGGCCTCGACGCCGGAGGCGGACTCGATGTAGCTCACGACGGTGGAGGTGCCAAAGAGGGAGCTGATGATCGCGGCGAAGGAGTCGGCGACGAGGGCGCGGCCGGCCTTGGGCAGCGAGCCGTCGGGGCGAAGGAGGCCGGCGCGTTTGGTGACGCCGATGAGGGTGCCGATGTTGTCGAACATGTCGACGATCAGCAGCGTGAGCATGATCGGCAGGGCCTTGGCGAAGTGCTCGGTGATGAATTTGAAATCGAGTTTGAACATCACCGGTTCGGGATTGCTCGGGAGCGAGAAGATCCCCGTGGGCATCGAGGTGACGTGGCCGCCCTTGCCGTCGGGGACGAAGAGCCCGGCGAGCGTCACGGCGGCGATCGAGAGCACGATGGCCCCGGGGACGCGTCGGGCGACGAGCACGGCGGTGAGGACTATGCCGAAGAAGGCGAGCGCGACGGACGGCGAACCGAAGTCGCCCTGCGTGACAAAGGTGGCCTTGCTGGAGACGACGATCCCGGCGTTTTTCAAGCCGATGAAGGCGATGAAGAGGCCGACGCCGCAGGTGATCGCGATCTTGAGGGAATAGGGGATGGAGTTGACGATCTTCTCGCGGACGCCGGTCAGCGAAAGGACGAGGAACATGATGCCGTTGGCGAAGACGAGGCCGAGGGCGGACTGCCAGGGGACGCCGGCGCCGAGGCAGACGGTGTACGTAAAGTAGGCGTTGATGCCCATGCCCGGGGCCAGCGCTAATGGGAAGTTCGTCATGAACGCCATCAGCAGCGTGCTGATCGCCGCGGTGAGGGCGGTGACCGTCACGAGCGCGGCCTGGGGCATGCCCGCGTCTTTCAGGATCAAGGGGTTGACCGCCAAAATATAGGCCATCGCCGTGAAGGTCGTGAGCCCCGCCTGGAGTTCGCGGCCGACGGTGGTGTGGTGCTGGTCGAGCTTGAAAAGACGGTTGAGCATGGGAATGGAACGGGGGTTGCTGACAGAAATGTCGGTTGCGTGATCGTCGGCAACGCACGAGTTTAGCAAATCCCGAGCCATGCAAGTCATCGACAGTCACGTTCACCTCTATCCACCCGAACTCAACGCGGACCCGGCGGCCTGGGCCGCGGCCCACGGCGAAGCCCATTGGGCGAAGCTGTGCACCCGGAGGCGCCCGGACGGCGGAGCCGTCCAGACCTTCCCGACGGTGGAGGACCTGTTGCGCGAGATGGATCGCGCCGGGGTGGAGCGGGCCGTGCTGCTCGGGTGGTATTGGGAGCGGCCGGAGACCTGCGCCTGGCAGAACCGCTTCTACGGGCGCTGTGTGCGGGAGTACCCCGACCGGCTGCTGGCGTATGCGACGGTGCACCCCCGGGCCGGGCACTGGCCGGCCCTGAGCGAGTTGCACCGGGCGCGTGACGAGGGCCTCGTGGGCATCGGCGAGCTCTCGCCGCATTCGCAGGGCTTCAGCATCGACGACCCGGTGTTCGGCGAGATCCTCACGCTCGCGGCCGACTGGAAGATGCCGGTGAACCTGCATGTGACCGATCCCGAGGGACGCGACTATCCCGGCCGGATCGGCACGCCGCTCGCGGACTTTGTCCGGCTGGCGCAGAACTTCCCGAAGACCAAGTTCACGCTCGCGCACTGGGGCGGGCTGCTGCCGCTGCGCGACCCCGAGGCGCGCGACCTCGACAACCTGTTCTACGACTCCGCGGCCTCGCCGCTGCTCTACGACCGCGACATCTGGGGGCGGTTCGCCGCGGCGCTGCCGCCGGGCCACGTGCTGTTCGGCTCGGACTACCCGCTCAACGTGTATCCGAAACTTGGAGCCGAGCCGGAGATGACGCGGATGATCGCGGAGGCGCGGGCGGCGGGCGCCGGCGAGGCGATCATGCGCGACAACGCGCTGCGGCTGCTGTCGCGGTAGCCGGCCGGCTGGCTGGCACCCGCCGGTGGTGGATCGGACGAGCGCCCGCGAGCGGGCGGCCTACGTGGCTGCCGGCCCGGCGCTGCGCAGTTTCAGGGTGTGGCGCTCGTCGGGGGCGATCCCGAGGTCGAGGTGAAGCGTGCCGGGCGGGAGCCACTCCGCGACGTGCTCCGGCCACTCGACCGCGAGGCAGTAGGGCGGCGTGAGGAAGTCCTCCAGCATCAGCGCGTCGAGCTCGGTGGCGCGCTCGAGGCGGTAGGCGTCGAGGTGGACGAGGTTCCGGGTGCCCCGGTGGACGGTGAAGATGTTGAAGGTGGGGCTCGTCACATATTCCTGGATACCGAAGGCGCGGGCCAGGCCCTGGACGAACGTGGTCTTGCCCACGCCGAGGTCACCGTGCAGGGCGAGCGTGGCGTCGGGCGGCAGGGCGGTGGCGAACTCGCCGGCGAGGGCCTGCGTTTCGGCGGCGGAGGCGGTCGCCACGCCGGCGCGGAGCTGGGCGAAGATGCTCATCGGCGGGACGGGCCGGGCCCGGCGCGCAGGTGCTCGTAGCCGCGGTAGCCGGCGAGGTGGAGGGCGGTGGCGGGCAGCGCGTCGGCCGCAACAAAGCGCCCGAGGCAGGTGAGGCGGGTGCGGGGAAACGCGCGCCGCCAGGCCGCGGCGAATTTCTCCACGTCGGTGCGCGCGGCGAGGGCGAAGACGAGCTCGTAGTCCTCGCCGTCGGTGAGGGCGCCGCGCACATCGGCGCCGCGGCGCAGGGGGAGCGAGGCGGCGGCGAGGGCCGGCGCGCAGCGTGCCGGCGTGAGGGCGCGCAGGTCTTTCGCGAGGCCGTCGCTGAGGTCCATCATCGCGCGGACCGCGGCCTGCCGGGCGAGCCAGGCGCCCTCGGCGAGGCGCGGGGTGAAGGTGACATGGTGCCGGGAGGCGAGGCTGTTGCCCAGTTCGCCGGTGACGAAGATCCAGTCGCCGCGGCGTGCGCCGGTCCGGGTGACGACGCGGGGGCCGGCGGCCTCGCCGAGGAGCGTGAGGCTGGCGGCGACAGTGCCGTCGGCCTGCGCGATGTCACCGCCGACGATGGGCACGCGGTAGCGGCGAGCACAGGCCGCAAGGCCGCGGTAGAACTGCTCGAGCCACACGAGGCTCGTGCGGGCGTCGAGCGTGAT
>JAPLTR010000068.1 GCA_026398065.1 Verrucomicrobiota bacterium
GCCGAGGCCGTCTCCTACACCGGCGCAAAGCCGGTGCTCGTCGACTGCTCGCTCGACGACTACCTCATCGATCCCGCCGCCGTCGCCGCCGCGATCACGCCGCGCACGCGCGCCATCCTGCCCGTGCATCTCTACGGCCAGCCCGCCAACATGGACGCACTCCACTCCCTTGCACGGCAGCACGGCCTTGCCCTCGTCGAGGATGCCGCGCAGGCCCACGGGGCCACACTCAAGGACGGCCGCCCCTGCGGCGCGCTCGGCCTCGCCTCGGCGTTCAGTTTCTATCCGGGCAAGAATCTCGGCGCCTTCGGCGACGGGGGCGCGGTGAACACCAATGACGACGCCCTCGCCCGCCAGATCAAGCTCCTCCGGAACTGGGGCTCGGTCGTGAAATACCACCACGAGATTCAGGGCTACAACTCCCGCCTCGACACGATGCAGGCCGCCATTCTCGGCGTGAAGCTCCGCCACCTCTCCGCGTGGAACGAGTGCCGCCGCACCGCCGCCGGCTGGTATCGCGCCGCCCTTGCGGACCTGCCGGGGCTCGTGCTGCCGGCAGAGGCCCCGTGGACCGGCCGGCACGTCTACCACCTGTTCGTCGTCCGCCTGCTCGAGCGCAACCGCGACACCGTTGCAAAGGCGCTCATGGAACGGGGCGTGCAGACCGTCGTCCACTATCCGGTTCCGATCCATCGCCAGAAAGCGTATGCCGAACTTGGCTATGCCGAAGGCGCATTCCCCCGCGCCGAGCAGGCGGCGAGGACCGTGCTCTCGCTGCCGATGTTTCCCGAGATGACCCAGGACCACGTCGCCCAGGTGGCGGACGCGCTGCGCGCCGCACTCGCCGCCTGAGCCCCGCATGGCCGCGCGCGAGAAAGGAACGATGTGGGTGCCGATCGCCGTCGCCGCGTTGCTCACGCTGCACGCGATCATCGCACTCTGGGCGGTGTCGGGCAAGAGCACCACCGCTGACGAGCTGATCCATGTGACCGGAGGCTACTCCTACTGGAACCTCGACGACTACCGGCTCCATCCGGAGAACGGCATCCTCCCGCAGCGCTGGGCGGCCATTCCCGCGGTGATTTCGCAACCGCCCTTTCCGGAGCTGAAGGACAATCCCTACTGGAGGACCTCCGACGCACAGGTAATCGGGCATCAGTTCTTTTATGAGACGGGGCACGACCATTTTCCGACCCTGATGGCGGGGCGCGCGATGATCGTGCTCTTCAATCTTGCGACCGGCGTGCTGGTTTTTTGCTGGTCGCGCCGGCTCTTCGGCACACCCGGGGCCTTCGTTTCCCTAACGCTCTTCGCCTTCAGCCCCACGTTGCTCGCGCACGGAGTGCTGGCGACGTCGGATGCCTGCATGGCCTTTTTCTTCCTTGCGAGCGTCGGGGCCTGGTGGCGGCACCTGCACGACGGCCGGGCGCGCTGGTGGTGGCTGAGCGCGGCGGTCTTCGGTCTGGCGTGGGTGGCGAAGTATTCCGCGCCCCTGATCGTGGTCATGATGATTGCGATGGCGGTCGCCCGAGCGTGGGCTGCGGAACCGCTTGCCCTCTTCGGCCGCAGCTTCACCACGCGCGGCGGGAAATTTGGTGCGGCCGCGCTCTCCGCGCTCGGCCACGGAATCGTGGCGATCGCCGTGATCTGGGCCTTCTACGGTTTCCGGTACGCGGCGTTCAGTCCCGCGCAGGCCACTGGCGCTGAGTTCATCCGCTCGTGGGCACTGATCGATACGCATCTCGGGATGCAGGGGCAGATGCTGCGCGCGGCGGCGGCGGTTCGCCTGCTGCCCGAGGCGTTCCTCTATGGGTTCGCCTCCGTGCTGGAGCACACCCAGATGCGCGCGGCATTTCTGAACGGTGAATACAGTCTGAGGGGCTGGCCAAGTTTTTTCCCGTGGACCTTTGCCCTCAAGTCCACGCTGGCGGAGCTGGCCGTCACGGCCCTCGTGGCGGGGCTTGCCGCCCGCCGCTGGCTCGGCTCGCGCCCGGCGCTCCGCCCCGATCTGTATCGCGTCGCCCCGCTCGCCGCACTGTTTCTCGTGTACTGGCTCGTCTCGCTCGGCAGCCATCTCAACATCGGGCACCGCCACATCCTGCCAACCTACCCGGTGCTGTTCATCGGCGCGGGGCTGATCGGCCCTTGGCTGATGGCGCGGCGGGGCCTCTTGTCCGCCACCGTCCTTGCCCTGCTGGCTGCGCAGGTGGTGGAGGCGGCCAGAATCTTCCCCCACTACCTCGCCTACTTCAATGCCCTCGGTGGCGGACCCGAAAACGGCCATCGCCACCTC
>JAPLTR010000288.1 GCA_026398065.1 Verrucomicrobiota bacterium
CACCGAGCTGGTAGCGCGAGAAGCGGCGGAGGATGATGTTCTCCCCCGTCTTGGCGATCTGGGCCGCGAGCAGCTCCTTGATCGACTTCTCGTTGGCCTTCACGAACGGCTGGTCCATCAGGCACACGGTGGAGTAGAAGTTCTCCAGCTTGCCATCGACGATCTTCTGCACGACGGCCGGCGGCTTGCCGGCGACGGACGCGGAGGCGATCTCACGCTCCTTGGCGAGGTCGGCCTCGGGGACCTGGTCGCGGGAGACGTAGAGCGGCTTGGCCGCGGCGATCTGGAGACAGAGGTCCTTGACGAAGGCCTTGAAGGCCTCGTTGCGGGCCACGAAGTCGGTCTCGCAGTTGACCTCGATCAGCACGCCGACCTTGCCGCCGACATGGATGTAGCTCTCGACGAGCCCTTCCTTGGCGGTGCGGGTGGCCAGCGCCTCGACCCTGCCGCCGAGCTTCTTGCGGATGATGGTGGTCGCGGCGGCGACGTCGCCGTTGGACTCTTTGAGCGCCTTTTGGCAGTCAAGCAGACCGGCACCGGTGGCGGTGCGCAGGTCGTTGATCATTTGAGCGGTGATGACGGTGCTCATTAATTTTTAAGGGTGATGATTTTTGTAAAACGAAGCAGCTTACTCGGCCTTAACCGCGGCCTTCTTGGCGCGGACCGGCTTCTTGGCGACGACGCCCGGTTCGACCTCGCCCTCGACGACGGCGGCGATCTCGGACGGGATCTCGACCTTGGAGAGGTCGATGGCCTCGGCGCTGATCGGGGCGGCGGCGGCGACGGCCTGCGCGCCCTTCACGTCCTGCTGGCCGCGCTGGGCGCGACGGGTGTCACGCTGGGCGAGACCGCTCTGGATCGCGGCCGTGACGGCCTCGACGATGATGCGGATGGACTTCACGGCGTCGTCGTTGCCCGGGATGGGGTGCGAGACGGAGGTGGGATCGGAATTGGTGTCCACGAGGCCGACGACCGGAATGCCGGCGCGGGAGCCCTCGGCAACCGCGATCTTATGGTGGTTCACGTCGACGACGAACATCGCGGAGGGCAGGCCGCCCATGTCCGAGATACCGTTGAAATTCTTCTGCATGCGGGTCATCTCGCGCTTGATGGCGGACTCTTCCTTGCGGGGGAGCTTGGCCATCTCGCCGGAGGTCTCCATCGCCTGGTACTTCTTGAACTTGGCGACGGACTTCTTGACGGTCTCGTAATTGGTGAGGGTGCCGCCGAGCCAGCGGTCGACGCACATCGGCATGTTAACCGAGGTGGCGGCCTCGCGGACGATTTCCTTCGCCTGGCGCTTGGTGCCGACGAAGAGGACGTTGCCGCCGTTGGCGACGGTGTCCTCGAGGAACGTGCAGGCCTTCTCGAGGGCCTCGTGGGTCTTGCCGAGGTCGATGATCGACACGCCCTGGCGGTGGTCGAAGATGAACGGCTTGGAACGCGGGTTCCAGCGCTTGGTCTGGTGCCCGAAGTGAACGCCTGCGTCGAGCAGGTCTTTGGGAGTGATGCTGAGGCTCATGATGATCTGATGTTTTCTAACTGGCGAAACACAGGTCGGCCGAAGGGGCCGCCTTGCGATCGTTGGTTGATGGTTGATGTGACTGACGTGAACGGACGAACTGACAGAGCCGGCCAACACACCGGGCGCGGGCCCCTCTGGCAAGAGCGAATTCGGGAAAATTCGAGAAAGGCGTTGACAGACCCTCAAGCGACGAAGACCGTCCGCCTCCCGTTTGTTGCAGGGTGGAGCAGCCTGGTAGCTCGTCAGGCTCATAACCTGAAGGTCGCTGGTTCAAATCCAGCCCCTGCACCCAATTTGAAGCCCTCCCACTGCTCGGGAGGGCTTTTTGTTGAGCGAGTTACGCAATTCCAAAAAGGGCGTTGCCTTCCCTCCTGCCAAACTGGACCGGCGTGGGCCGGGGTGGATTTCAGCGGACGGTTGCCACGGTTTCCGCCCCAGTCGGGAGGGGCTTGCCCAGGCTTTGGCTCAGTGCTTGTGCCCGGCCCCGCCGGCGGTGTCGCAACTGCAGGCGTACTCGGCGCGTTTGCATTCCCTGCAGATCTCGTCGTGGAACAGGACGCGGTAGTTTTTCGGTTTGGCCCCGGCCGAATCACGGACCTGCACGACGACGGTGTAGTCGTCGCCTTCGGGCAGGGGTTGCTTCGAGGAAAATCCCGTGGCGGTCTTTTCCAAGGTTAACTGCACTTTGCCAGACTTGGCCTCGGCGACCACCGAGATCACCTGCGCACCGAGGGCGATGACTTTCAGGGCGGCGTCGTAGAAGGTGATCGCGACGGTGCGGTCTTTTTCCACAAAGAACTCCACATGGGGGGCGTCGGCGGTGACGATGCGCCCGCCCTTGGGGCCGGGGATGGGCTTGGCGCACAAACCGCCGACTGCGAGCGTCAGCGCGGACAGGAGGGTGGCAATCTTGAACAGTTTCATGGGTGGACTATGTGGTTTGGATTTCTGCGGAACGGGAGCCGGAAGGGGGTTCGCCGCCGTGGGCGTGCCCTGCGCCGCGAGCGAGGTTCGGTGGCTGCGGATCGCCCACGACCGGGCAACGGGAGCTCCCTGGCAGGCGGTCGCGGCGATGGGTTGGGCGGGGGTTGAACGACGCCGTGAACCCCCTCAGCCCCGCGCCGTCCGAGGACGAGGGCGCCACAGCGGGGTGCGTTTTGGCCCTGGCAGCGTCGAAGGACAGCCGGCGCATCTGGCCGGCGGGCAAACTCAGCCCCCGGTAGCGCACGCGTTCGAAATCCCGGAGGCCCACGTGGGAGGAATTGGCAGGCTCGCGGTTGATGGCGGACCGGTCCGGTCCTGTGCGCAGGAACGTGGCGCGCCCCCTCGGAAATGCCGTCAGGGGTAGAGCAAGCGGGGCGATCTTCATGACGCCCCCTCCCTGGCCGGACGGCTTTTTTCAAACGTGTCGTAAAGCGCGGGCAGCCACACCAGCGTGAGGAACGTCGCGCTGATGATGCCGCCAATCACCACGGTTGCGATGGGTCGCTGAACCTCCGCACCCGGGCCGGTGGCGACGGCCATCGGCACGAAGCCGAGCGCGGCCACCAACGCCGTCATGAGCACGGGGCGCAGGCGGGTCAGCGCGCCCTCGACCACCGCATCCCGGACCGACTTTCCCTCTTCGCGGAGCTGGTTGAAGAAGGAGATCATCATCACGCCGTTGAGCACGGCCACCCCGGAGAGGGCGATGAACCCCACGCCGGCCGAGATGCTGAAGGGAATGCCACGCAGCCACAGCGCGAACACACCGCCGGTGATCGCGAGCGGGATCCCCGTGTAAACGATGAGGGCCTGGCGAACGCTCCCAAAGGCCATGAAGATGAGGAGGAAGATCAGGGCAAGGGCCGTCGGCACCACGATCCGCAGGCGGGCCTGCGCCTCCTTCAGGTTTTTGAAGGCGCCGCCATATTCGATGAAGTAGCCCTCGGGCAGCTCGACGGCCGCGCCGATCTTTTGCTGGGCCTCCTCCACGAAACTCTGCACATCGCGCCCGCGCAGATTGACCATGATCGCCATGCGGCGCTGGAACGCCTCGCGGCTGATCGTGTTGACGCTCTCCGTGGTGACGAGATCGGCGACCTGACCGAGGGTGATGAGTCCGCCGTCGGCCGTGCGGACCGGCAGGCTGCCAATGTTGGCGAAGTCGGCGCGGGCCTCGTCGCTCAGCCGGGTGACGATCGGATAGCGCCGGTTGCCGTCGACGATCACGCCCGCCTCGCGGCCGGCGAACACGGTCGCGACCACCTTGTTCACCTCCTCGGCATGGACGTTGTATTTCTTCATGGCGGGCCGGTTCATCACAACCTGGAAAACAGGCGCTTTGCCGGCGGCATCGAACTCCACGTCGGCGGCGCCGGGGATCTTTTCGACGATCTCACGGGTTTCCGCGGCAAGTTTCTCCAGCAAACTGTAGTCGTCGCCGTAAACCTTGATGGCGAGATCCGCCCGGCTGCCGGAGAGGAGCTCGTTGAACCGCAGTTCGATCGGCTGCGAAAAGAGATAGGCCTGGCCGGGGAAGTGCACGGCCAGCTCCTTCGCCATCAGGTCGGTGAGCTGGTCCTTGGTGATGACGCGTCCGTCGATCTTCCGCCATTCCGTGCGGGGCCTGAGCAGCACGTAGGTGTCGCCGACGTTCACGCCCATGGGATCGGTCGCGACTTCGGAGGTGCCGACGCGGGCGAAGGTATGGGTGATCTCGGGAAATTTCTCCAGCAGCAGCTTCTCGGCGGCGGCCTGCATGGCCATCGAAGGCTTCAGCCCAATGCTGGTGGTGCGGACCATCTGAAGGGCCAGCGAGCCTTCGTCGAGCTGGGGGATGAATTCCGCGCCGAGGCGGTTGAAGACGAGCACCGAAAGCGCAAACACGCCGGCGGCGAATGCGGTGACGAACCACCGATAGCGAAGGCCGAAATGCAGCACGGGGGTGTAAACGCGTTTGGCGACACGAAGCAGCCAGTTGTCCCCTTCGCTCACCTTCTCGGTCATGAAGAAGGTGCAGAGCACCGGGATTACGGTGAGTGCGAGGATCAGCGCGCCAATCAGGGCGAAGATCACCGTGAGCGCCATCGGCACGAACATCTTGCCCTCGACGCCGGCGAGAGTGAGGAGCGGCAGATAGACGATCGTGATGATCGCGACGCCGAAGACGGTCGGCGTGCCCACCTGCTTGCACGCGGCAAGGACGGTGTGCATCCGCTCTTCGCGGGTCAGCAACCGGCCGAGCTGGTGCTGGCGATGGGCCAGCAGCCGGACAATGTTCTCCGCCATCACGACGGCGCCGTCGACGATCAGGCCGAAGTCCACCGCGCCGAGGCTCATGAGGTTGCCCGACACGCCGTAACGGACCATGCCGGTCAGCGCGAAGAGCATCGAGAGCGGAATGGCACAGGCGACAATGAGGGCCGCCCGCCAGTTGCCGAGGAGGCCGATGAGGATCACGACCACGAGCACCGCGCCTTCGACCAGATTCTTTTCGACGGTCCCAATGGTCGCGTCCACGAGGTCGGTGCGGTTGTAAACCGTCTCAATGACAACGCCCGGGGGGAGCTTGGTCCGCAGCTCGCCAAGCTTTGCGTGAACCCGCTGGGAGACGAGCCTGCTGTTCTCGCCGAGCAGCATCAAAGCCGACCCAAGCACCGCTTCGGCACCATCGTGGGTGGCGGAACCGGTGCGGGCGCTGGAGCCGATGCCGACGGTCGCGACTTCGCCCACGGTGAGGACGGAGGCCCGGCCGGTAAAACGCAGCGGCAGCGCGGCGATCTCCGCCGCATTTTGCACGCGCCCGACGGAGCGGACGGTGACGCTTTCCCCTCCCTTTTCGACGACCGAGCCCCCGGCATTGGCCGTGTTCTCGGAGAGCACATCGGCCAGCTCGGCAATCGTCAGGCCGACGCTGGCGAGTTTCGCCGGATCGGGCGTGACCACGATCTGCTTGTCGTAACCGCCCGAGGTGTTGACCTCGGTGACGCCGGGCACGGTGCGCAGGGCGGGTTTCACGACATAGTCCTGCACCAGTTTGAGCTGGCGCAGGCGCTCGATGGGGTCGGCGGACGCGCCCTTGAAATCCTTTCGGTAGAGAACCGTGTAGTGGTAGATCTCGCCGAGGCCCGTCGTGATCGGCGCCAGCTTCGGGGTGACCCCCGGCGGCAACTCGTCGAGCACGGCTTGCAGCCGCTCCCCGGTGAGCTGGCGGGCGCGGTAGATATCCGTGCCCTCCGCAAATATCAGGGACACCTGCGAAAGGCCGAACTTCGAAAGCGAGCGAACCTCCAGGAGTTTTTCGATCCCGCCCATCTGCACTTCGATGGGATAGGTGATGAGCTTTTCTATTTCCTCGGGCGCGAGGGCGGGAACGGAGGTGTTGATCTGTACCTGCACATTGGTGATGTCGGGCACGGCGTCGATGGGCAGGCGGGTGGCCGACCATGCGCCGATGGCGACAAGCGCCACGGCCGCGAGCAGCACAAAGGCGCGCCGACGCAGGGCAAATTCCAGAATTTTGTCGATCATAGTGGGATCTGAGGCGGGTGACTCAGTGGCTGTGGCCGCCGCCCTTGGTGAGGCGCAGCTCGGCGAGCCAGAGCTGTTCGACGGGCGAGGTGACGACCAGGTCGCCAGCGTAGAGACCGTCGGTGATTTCGACAAAGTCAGCGGAGCGCGCACCGACCTTGATGGCGGCTCGCAGATAGAACTCGCCGTTGACGACGTAGACAAAAGAGCCCGCCGCGCTGTCGAGCAAGGCGGAGCGTGGCACCGTCAAAACCGTGCGGGGCACGGCGTTGAGCGCCAGGGTCACAAAGTCGCCGACGACATGCGTCGGGGCGCGCTCAAGCGCAAAGACGGCGTCGACACGGCCGTTGGCCGCCTCGCCGCCGCGATCCACGCGCACCAGCGTGGCGCCGGGGAAGGTCTGCGTCTGAAGGAGGGCGGCGTCCGCGGGGGACAGGCTGACGGACGCGAGCACGTTCGGGACGGTCCGGAACACCTGGGCCATGAGCCGGAGTTCGCCGGCAAGGGGACGTTCCTCCGCTTCGCCGGTCTTGAGTTCGAGCGCCTTGACGATTTCCGGGGTGAACCTGAGTCCCCGGCCCTCCTTGAACGCGACCCCTTCGTTACCACCCTCTTCGTGGTCCGATCTGGCCGCGGGGCCCTCGCCGGGCGACTTGCGGCAGCCGCCCACCAGCAACGCACAGCTTGCAAAAAAAACGGCGACGCCGTGACAAATCGGTTTCATGGCACGATCTCCACGGGCTTGAAGTCGAGTCCGGTGAGCTGCTGGAGCCTGAGGCCGGATTCGAGGGCTTCCCGCTTCGTATCGAGCAGCGCTTCGACGGCCTCCAGGTAGGCTTTCTGAAGCTCCACGTAGGTCGCGACCGGGACCGCCCCCAATCGATAGTGCCGGTCGGCCAGCTCCGCCGCCTCCCGAAATTTTTGGACAGACTCGGGCGACCAGCGTTGCGATTCGCCGACTTTGGCCGAGAACGCCTGCGCGGCGCCAATCACTTCACGTTCAAGGTCGCGCTGGGCGACAACCACCGCGACCTCGGCCTGCCGCCGGCGGGCTTTGGCCACATCGATCCCCGCACGACTGCGCGCGCTGAGCGGCAGGGGAATCGACAGCCCGAGGCCGTAGTTGGTCTCCCTGTCGCCGGCCTTTGCCTGCGAGTAGGACGGACTCACGCTGAACGTCGGGTAACGTTCATTTTGCGCCAGCTGCAACGCAAACCCCTGTTGCTCCAGCTCGACCTTCTTGGCGCGGAAATCGAAGTTGTTCTCGCGGGCGGCGGAGATCAGCGCCTCGAGCGGCGGCGCGGGGTGGAAGCGGAGGCTGGAGGCTGACGCCTTGAGCGGGGCGGCGGGAGCAACGCCGCGAAGCTGGTTCAGCTCCACAAGCGCACTCTGCATCGCGAGCGTCGATTCGGTGGCCCGACGCTGCAGGGCGAGCTCGGTCGCTTCGATCACGCGGGTTTCGAGGAGGGGCGTCACCCCCGCCGGGCTGCGGGTCAGAAACGTCTCCTTCAGGGCGGCAAACCGGTCCGCAACCTCCCGGGCGGCCTCGCCTTTTTCAGCGGACGCATAGAGGCCGAAGGCCAGCACGCGCGCCCGGGACTCAAGAGAGACCTTGAAGCGAGCGAGCCCCAGCTCAGCAAGTTCGACCTGCCGGTTGGCCACGGCTTTGCGGAGGGCGAGCCGCCCCGGCCACTCGAAGGTTTGCGTCACGGCGACGCCCCACGAGGCGCCTTCACCGGCCAGGACGCCCGAAACGTCGCGCACACGGCGGCGACCAAGGTCGAGCGACAGCTCGGGATTGTTCAGGGCGGTTGAGGCGCGCAC
Organism: Verrucomicrobiota bacterium; assembly: GCA_026398065.1. Taxonomy (GTDB): domain Bacteria; phylum Verrucomicrobiota; class Verrucomicrobiia; order Opitutales; family Opitutaceae; genus GAS368. The sequence continues at coordinate 7,862 of JAPLTR010000288.1, forward strand.
GCCAGCTTTTGCGGCGGCGATTTCGGCCTCATAGAATTTGAGCTCAGGATTCTGGGCAACGACTCCTTCCACGATGGCCGTGAGCGACACGGTCGCGGACTCGTTCGGTGCGGCCTCCTGGGCCTGCGCGAGATTCAGCAAGAAGAGTCCCCCAAGCGGACGGAATGCAGCGAGAGTGAAAGAAATGTTCATGAAAATGCCTCTGGAACGGGTGAAAAAACGGGCGCAAGCAGGCCGCGAGCGCGCGACGCACGCATGCGTCAACGCAGGACAAACAGATGCCGAAAGCCCGCGCAGGGACTAATCAGGCCAAAAACACCGACGGGGCGCGCGGAGACGGCGCCGCCCGTTGCACAAACTGCCACGTCGAAACCCAATCGTGCGGTCGCTCATGGAGCGCACCGGGCGGAGGAACCAGCTCGCGCGCTGCGTCGCGCTGGATCTGCTGCAGCCAAAGGCCATAGACGCACGCGAACAGCTGCGGCGCGGGAATCTCCAGCGCGGTGCCGGCCGGTTTGTACGCCCCGTTTTCCACCGTATCACAGCTGTCGTTGCCACCGGGGGCGGCGGCACAGCCATCGGGCAAAGTTTCTCCGAGCAACCCCGCCGCTTCCAATGCACAATGCTCCGTCGTTGGCAGCCAGATGGCCAGCAAGAGCAGACAGAACAATGATTGAAGGCGTCGCATGACGGTGCGGGACTACGTCAGTTGCCCGGGCTGATTCGTCAAGTGGAATGAGTTTTACGAGGCACCGGCGCAGAACCGGAACCGACCTTCCTGCGGCGCGCAACCAGTTCCGGCTCCATTGGTCGCGCATTTCGGAAAGGGCCGGAATGCCCTGAAAAAACGGCGCACAATCATCCTCCTGCCGTGAGTTCCACCCGGACGCGATCGGGCGAAACCGGCTCGGGCAGCGCCACGGGCCGGAGCGTTCGGTCATTTTCCCATCAGGCGTTGTAGTGCGCCCACCGCCCAACAGCAGTCTTCTAACCGCAAGAATCGCCCGCCGTTTTTTGGCACTGCGCTGAAACCTCACAAGGTGTGGGCCAGTCGTCAGCCAGACGGAATATCCCTCACACGGCGTTGTGGGCCAGCGACGCGACCGATCCCATGGAACCTGGATCGGCGCAGCCAAAACCCCTCAACGGAAGCGTTCCGCCGCGGCACGGTCTGGTCCGGGTCACCGCATCGTTTCATGCGGTGGGTGGAGTCAGGAAAAGGAGGACCCCTTCACGGTCGCCCCGGTGCTCACCGCCGACGACGAACCTGGAGCGCCGGCGGCCCATACCTTGCCCGCCCAGACTGAACTTCGCCGCGCCCGGGCCAGCAGCGATGCGCGCCAGACCTGCCATGAAACCGTCGGACGATCGCCGACACCAAATGCCCGCGTTCGGTCTGTGCGCGAACACTCGCGAACAAACGCGGATATCGGCAAAGGGCGGGGGCAGCCTTGCGCCCCCCCCAGACCGATGGCGGGCCGCGAGCCCGCGCCGATTCAATTTGAACCGGCGCCGGTGGCTCGTGATTTTAGAGATACCCCGATGACGACCCCGGCATGACGATGTCCTCAAAATTTCGCCGTGGCGCCACCGCCATGCTCCTGCTGGGCCTCGCGCTCCCCCGGCCCCTGCCCGCCCAGACGCCCCCGCCGGACCATCCGGATTTCGCCGCGCTGCAGGCCGAGGCCAAGACCGCCTTTCGCGAGCGGGTCACGCCGTTCGTGAAAACCTACTGCTTCGACTGCCACTGCAACCGGAAATCGAAGGCCGGCGTGAACTTCGAGCCCGCGCTCAAAACCCCCGGCAACGCCGCCTTCAACCTCCGGTGGAAGCAGGCCCTCGTCAACGTTAAGGCCCACGACATGCCGCCGGAGGAGGCGGAGAAACAGCCGACCGACGCGGACCGCCAGATGTTCGCGGACTGGGTGGCCAAGCTCAAGTTTCTCAGCCCGAAGGACCCGGGCCCGTTCGTGATCCGCCGGCTGACCAAGGTGGAATACGGCAACACCCTGCACGATCTCTTCGGCGTCGACCCGGCGATCGCCCGCGAGCTGCCGGACGAGGTGTTCGGCGCGGGCTACCTGAACACGCTGTCGCCCCTCCAGTCGGAGCAGTACCTCGAGATCGCCGACGAGGTGCTGGACCGCATCCTCGCTCCGGACGGCAAGCCGCCGACCCAGGTGCAAAAGCGCCTCTTCGGCGAACCGCCCGCGAAGGGCACCGATCCCCGCGTGACCGCCCGCACCGTCGCGCGCTCGCTCGCCCGCAGCGCCTACCGCCGCCCGCCCTCCGAGGCGGAGTTGGATGTGCTCGTGGGGGTCTTTGACCTCGGGCGCGAAAACCAACTCGCCTACGCGGCCGCCCTGCGCCTGATGCTCAAGGCGGTCCTCGTTTCTCCGCAGTTCCTTTTCATCACGCCCGCCCCGGCCGCTGAACCGGCGCGCGGGATTGTGGCGCTCGACGACTACCAGCTCGCGTCGCGCCTCTCGTATTTGCTGTGGGCCACCCTCCCCGACGCCGAGCTCTCTGGCCTCGCCGACAGTGGCCAACTCCACGAGCCCGCGGTCCTGCGGGCGCAGGTGGCGCGCCTGCTGAAGGATCCGCGCTCGCGGGCGTTGTTCGACGGCTTCGGGGCGCAGTGGCTCGGGGTCGGCGAACTGGAGAGCAAGACCTTCGACACCGCCAAATTTCCCCTCATGACCCGTGAGCTGCGCGCGGCGATGTACGATGAGGCCCGCCTGTTCTTCGAGAGCATCGTGCGCGAAAACCGGAGCGTGGTCAGTTTCGTGGACAGCGACTACACCTACCTCAACGGGACGCTCGCCAAAATTTATGGGCTGGAGAAAACCGTCAAGGGACCCGCGATGCGCAAGGTGATGCTCACGGACGCCAACCGCGGGGGGATTCTCGCCATGCCGGGCATTCTCGCCACGACCTCCTTTCCCAATCGCACCAGCGCCGTCAAACGCGGCGTCTGGGTGCTCGAGCAGGTGCTGGGCGAGCACGTGCCGCCCGCCCCGCCCAACGTCCCGGCCCTCGAGAAACAGGACCAGGACAAGGTCGCGAATCTCACCCTGCGGCAGCGCACGGAGCTGCACCGCACCGACGCCGTCTGCGCCAACTGCCACCGGATCCTCGACCCCATCGGCTTTGTCCTGGAGAACTTCGACGCCATCGGGCGCTGGCGCGACTCGGAGGAGACGGGCGGGGCCATCGACGCGGCCGGCGAGTTGCCGGGTGGAAAACGCTTTTCGTCGCCCAAAGAGCTGAAGGCGATCATCGCCGCCCGCGAGACGGACCTGGCCCGCAACCTCACCGAAAAACTCCTGGCCTACGCCCTCTGCCGCCAGTTGGAGGGCTACGACGAGATCGTGGTCGACCACCTGATGGAAAGCATCGCCAGGGACGGCCACCGGATGCAGGCTCTGATCACGGAGATCGTCTGCAGCTACCCCTTCACCCAGCGTCGTATCCAATAACCGGTTACTCCATCGTCCCATGAGCACCACTCACCTCATCGATCGCCGCACCTGTCTCAAAGGCCTCGGAGTCGCCCTCGCCCTGCCGCTCTTCGACAGCATGGGCTGGGCGGAACCGGCCAGGGGCGACGCGAAGGAGAAGCCCGCCAAACCCCCGGTGCGCCTCGGGTTCATGTACATGCCCCACGGGGTGATCATGGACCAGTTCTGGCCCGCGAGCCCGGAGACGTACCTGTCGGCCCCGCCCCCGGCGCTGGAGTCGCTGCGCGGCGTGCTCGGGCAGTGTCTCCTGATGAAGGGCATCTCGGGCGTCCCGATCTCGCCGTTCAACGGCGCGCCGCACGCGCTCGAACTCTCGACCTGGCTCACGGCGACGCTGCCCGACTCGAACCGCCGCAGCCAGATCGCCATCTCGATCTCCGCCGACCAGATCGCCGCCAACTCCATCGGCGCCCTCACCGCCCTGCCCTCGCTGGAGCTGGCCACCATGCCGCAGACCCACAAGGAAAACCAGGAGGGCCTGAACGAGGGCTACTACTCCCACTGCAGCTTCCGCTCGGCCACCCAGGCCGTCCCCGCCGAGACCAACCCGCGCACCGTGCTCAATCGGCTCGTCGGCAAGCGGGACCGTGCCAGCCGCGGCCGCCGGGCCGGCCAAAACGCCCGGGACGACGCGCTCAACCGCCAGATGCTGGACCTCGTCCTCGGCGGGGCCAAGGACCTCCGCCGCACGCTGCCCCGCGACGACCAGCAAAAACTGGACGAATACCTCGACGGCGTCCGCTCCGTCGAGCGCCGCATCGCCGCGATCGAGTTCCGCCAGAAGGAGGCGGCGCTGGAGAAGGCCGGCGTCAGCACCAGCAAGCGCAACGCCTCCGACTCCCCGCCCATCGAGATCAAGATCCCCCTCGGCGACAAGCGCAGCGAGTACATGCAGGTGATGTGTGACCTCAACGTGCTGGCCTTCCAGACCGACACCACGCGCGTCAGCACCTACATCGGCTCCACCCCGAACGGCGTTTCGTATCCGGAACTTGGATTCTCCGATACCCATCACTCCCAGACCCACCACGACCACCAGGCCGACAAGGTCCGGAAGGTCGCCGCGATCACCGCCTTCAACGTCGCCCAGTTCGCCTACATGGTGAAGAAGATGCACAGCATCCGCGAGGGCGACGGCACCCTCCTCGACAACTGCATCATGATGTGGGGCTCCGGCCTGGAGGACGGCAACAAGCACGCCCGCGAAAACCTGCCCTTTATCGTCGCCGGCAAGGGCGGCGGCTCGATCCACACGGGCCGGTTCCTCACCAACGTGCGGGGCAACCAGGGCGACCTGCTCACGACGCTCCTCGGGTGCGCCGGCGTCCCGCTGGACCGCCCCATCGGCATCGCGACGAAACAGCTCAAGGAGATCGGACCCGCGGTCTGAGGCGGCGGAGCCGCCGCCCCTTCCAGGTCCGTGTCCTGTCAGCGGGAAAGCCGCTGATTTGTAGTGCGTCTGTCTTGCAGACGCCTCCGTCCGTCCACCCCAGAAGGCGTCCGCAAGCCGGACGCCCTACACAAACTTTAGGCGGTCACTTCGCCGGCGCGGCGTTCCAGACCTTGATGTCCTCGAAGTAGCCGTCCTTGCCGGAGACACCGAGTTCGATCTTGGACTTGGTCGGGTGGCCGATGCCGGGGGACTTCAGGTAGCCGACGGGCTGGCCGTCGATGCTCGCGCGCATTTCGTCGCCCACGGTCTCGACGGTAAACGTATAGGTCCGGCCGGCCTCGTATTTGCCGGGAAAGGTCGCGCTCTTGCCGGCCATCCGCTTCGCGACCTCGGCCTTTTTCGCGGGATCGGCGCGCAGGGCCTTGATCGCCTCGTTCTGGCTGCCCTCGCGCTCGTCCACCAGCGTGACGCCGTTGAGCGCGACGATGGCGCGGCACAGGTGGCCGTAGTGGGAACCGGTGTACTTGCGGTCGTCGAACTCGACGTCCATCCGCGTGGCGCCGGCGAACCGGATCTTCACCTCGACGATGCTGTCCTTCGTCGGGAGCTCCAGGCCGAAGACCGCGGCGTGCGCGGGGACGGCCGGCTTGCCGTTGGCCGCGGGGATTTCCTTGTCGCGGGTCTGCGTGCCCTTGAGCGCCCCCTTTTCAAACGTGAAGGTGTCCACGACGCGGTGCCAGCGCTTGTCGTGCGTGGCGCCCTGGAAGTCGTCGGCGAAAAGGAGTTCACCTTTTTTCGCGATCGGTCCGGCGGGAATATTCGGGGTCTTCGGCGGCTCGGCGGCGAAGACAGCGGCGGTGGCGAGGCAGGTGAGCGCGAGCAGGGGGCGGAGGTGCATGGTTGGGGTGCGGAGAGGCACCCGTGACACTTAGCGCAGTCGTGCCGAAAAGTTGAGCGGAAAAGCGGCGCGGCGCTACTTCGCCGGGGCGAGGTCGAGGAACGCGATGAACGAGGGATTGCCAACCGGGGTGTAGTGGCCGGTGAAAACCAGGGCCCCGGTGCCACGGTCCACGCGGAAGACCGCGATGTTGTCGCCGCGCTGGTTGCAGCAATAGAGGAACCGCCCGGTGGGGTCGAAATTGAAGCTGCGGGGATAATTGCCACGCGTCCATTCCTCGCCGACGAACGTGAGTTCACCCGTCGCGCCGACGGAGAAAATGGCGATGCTGTCGTGCAGCCGGTTGCCGGCATAGACAAACCGGCCGTCGCCAGAAACCAGGATCTCCGAGGTGAAATTACTGCCGGCAAAACCCGGAGGCAGGCTCGAGATCGTCTGGCGCGGCGCCAGCCGGCCCTTCGTGCCATCGTAGTCAAAGAGGACGATGTTGGAGCCCTCCTCCTGCAGCGAGTAGCACCAGCGCCCGCCGGGGTGAAACGCGAAATGGCGCGGACCGTCGCCGGGCGGCAGCGAGACCGAGACCGGATCGCTGGGCGTCAGCACTCCGACGCGCTCGTCGAATTTCCAGACGAAAATCCGGTCGAGGCCGAGATCGGCGTGCAGCACAAAGCGGCCGGACGGGTCGGATTGGATCATGTGCGCGTGCGTGCGGTCGTGACCGCTGAAGGCGAAGCTGCCCGGCGGCGCATTCGTCGCCTTTCGCGGTCCGATCGTGCCGCTGTCCTGCTTGAAATCGGTGGCGTTCCCCAGGCCGCCGTCGGGCTGGATCGGCAGCACCGCCACGGAGCAGCCAAAGTAGTTGGCCACGAGCAGAAATTTTCCGGACGGATGCAGGCTCACAAAGGTCGGCCCGGGCGCCCCGGCGCGCACGGTGTTGAGGAGGGTCAACTGACCATCGGCCCGGTTGATGGCGAAGGCGCTGACCGTGCCCTCGTGGTTGTCGCCGGCCTGGTCCGTCTCGTTGCAGGCGTAGAGCCGCGTGCCCACGGCATTGATCGCGATACAGTTGGGGCTGGTGCCCGACTCGTAGATTCCCGCAGGGGTCAGCGCGCCGGTGGTGCGATCGACCCGATACAGGTGAATGCCGCGGCCATTGCCGGGCGGCAGATCGACCTGCGTCGGCAGCACATGGTGGAGCGGAGAACTAAACGTGCCCACATAGGCCATGAGCGGCGGCTCGGTGGCCGACGGGGCGCAGGCCGCACACGTCCCGAGGACAACGTGCGCGACGAGCGCCAGGCCCATCGACCACCCTCCACGACGGGGAACAGCCGGCACAATCAAGGGAAAGAAAAAGCGCATGGCGCAAGAGAAGGAAGAGACCCCGGCGCCGGGTCAACGGTGTGACCGGATCACAGCGCACCGCCGCTGCGCTAATCGTTGAGGCCCTTGCCGCGCAGGATCTGCGGCACGCACTTCTCGATCCGCGCCGTGCGGGTCGCGGATTGCTTGGCGCCCGAGAAATGCAGGATGTACGCGCGTTGCCGGCCGGGCGTCAGCGCGGCGAACGCCGTCTTCAGCGCGGGATTCGCGTCGAGTTTGCTCTGGAGCTCCGCAGGGACGGGCTCGGGGCTCCGCTTGAATTCCACCTTCAGCCCCGCCTGCTCCGCCGCGATGGCTTCCGCGATGTACGCCTTCAGCACGGGCGCCAGCTTCACGATTTGCTGCACGTCGGTGAACCGGATCCGGAGCGCGGCCTGCGTGTTGTCGCCGGGTTTTTCGAGGATCTTTTTGGGATCCTTCAACAGTGCGCCTTTGCAGAACAGCAGCGCGCAGGATTCCTTGAATCCCTGGATGATGACGACATTGCGGCCCTCGTACGAGTAACAGGGCTTGTTCCACTTCAGCTCCTCGGTCAGCCCGCAGCCTAGGCTGATCGCGCGCAGCTGCTCCGTCTCCTTCCGCCACTCGGGGAAGTTCTCCATATACACATCGATCTGAGGATTTTTCTGATTCATGGGTGATTAGGTGAAGCGGTTTCTCCGTCAGGCCAGCCCGCCCACGACCCGCTCGAGGCCGGTCAGGAATTTCTGCCAGCCGTACTGGGCGCCCTTGTAGTTGGCCCCCTCTGCGGAGGGGAAACCCGCCTGCTGCATGCGGACGCGCGTGCCGCCTTCGCCCGGCGTGAGCGTCCAGGTGACCACCGTCTCCAGGCCGAGGGCCTTCCAACTGTACGACAGCCGCCGGTGCGGCTCGATCTCCAGCACCACGCCGTCGATCACCCCGTTCCAGTGCGGCATCGGCTGGTTGCGCAACGTGAACGTGTGCCCGACCACGGGCTGAAAATCGGTTTCCAGCAGCCACTCGCCCAGCAGCCGGGCTTCGGTGAGGGCCCGCCAGACTTTCTCCGGCGGATGCGGCAGCACTTTTTCGACGACGAGGGTGTGGGTGGGCGAATCGGGCGGATTCATTTTTCCATTTTGTTGAGCAGGTCCTCCAGCCGGTCAAAGCGGTCGCGCCAGAAGACGCCGTAGTGGCTCATCCAGTCGATCAGCGGGACGAGGGCCCGGGGCTGCGCGCTGTAGTGCGTCTCGCGCCCCTCGCGCCGGTCGCGCACGAGCCGCGCGAGCTTGAGCACCGCGAGGTGCTTGGACACGGCGGGCTGCGACACCCCCGCGCGCGCCGTCAGACTGTGCACGGTCTGCTCCCCGTCCCGCGCGATGCACTCGAAGATCGCGCGCCGGGTGGGATCGGAAAGGGCCTTGAAGAGTTCGCCTGCGGCAGCCTGCATGCCCAAATCCATAACTATACGGTTATGGATTTGTCAAGCTCGACCATCGCACCACGGTATCTTTTTCCGCTCCGGCGCCCGACGGCGAGGCCCCCCCGCCCGCCCGCCGCTACTTCGTCATGAGCTGCTGGTAGATCAGCTCGAAGGCGTCGGGGCCCACGCTGTAATCGCCGCGAAACGGGAAATCCATGATCGCGAGCAGAAACACCAGCAGGCCGAGCAGGCTGGCGAGGATCGTCGTGAGCAGCAGGTGCAGAGCCTTGTTCTCGACGACAAACAGCCACATCAGCGAGAGGTTCAGCACGGAGCCGCCGAAGACCACGATCCAGACGATCGGCGGCAGTTGCGTCGAGACGGAGGCGAGCCGCGCGCGCCGGGCGCGGACCAGCTGGCTGAACTGGTGGAGCGCCTCGCCGTGCAGGACCTTCTGCGCGTCGGTGCGCAGTTCGACCTGCGTCAGGGAGCGGTGGATCTCGTCGAGCTGCCGGTTGCCGATGGGGCCGGGGGTGATGCCCTGCCGCTGCTTGGGCCAGGCGAGGTCGATCTCGTTGCGCGTGTACGTGCGCACCTGGTCGGTCAGGACCGTCCGCCCGGGCTCGGCGTAGTTGTTGACGATCCGGTAGAACACCCCGATCTCGGTCGCCTCCTGCGACACGGCGCCATCGACGGACGTGAAGTTTTCCCACGCGCCCACGGAGAGCAGGCCGAGCGTGATGCCGAAAAACACGCCGGAGGCCGAGAGGTACTGCCCGACCATGTCGTTGTAGTCCTTGTCGCCAAACCACCGCGGCTGAAAGCGCCGGACGATCAGTTGCCCCGTCAGCGCAAACGCGACAAACGCGCCCACGACGATGGCGCCAAAGAGCCAGCTCGGAAGATCGTAAAGATGGAGCAGGCTCATGAGGAAAAGAGGTCGAAGCGCATGGGAGGGGACGGAAGGGCCGCGGAGCAACGGCGATTGCGCGCCCCGGAGCAAGCGCAGAGCGCTCCCCGTGCGCCACGGGGCACGCCCGCGCACCGGCCCGGCGCATTTTGCCTCTGGTCACGCGCCGCGCGGACCGCAATCCTCCCCGGCCCATGAGTCGCGAAATGTGTTACCGTTGTTACTGGCCGGCCCGGCACTGCTGGTGCGGGTCGATCGCGCCCATGCCGTCGCGCACGAAGTTCGTGTTCCTCATGCACCCCTACGAGGCCCGGCGCGTGAAGGCCAACACCGGCCGGCTCACCCACCTCTGCCTCGCCGACAGCGAGCTGCACCTGGGCGTGAGCTTCGACGACCATGAGCGCGTGCAGGCGCTGATCGCCGACCCGGCCAATTTCCCCGTGCTGCTCTACCCCGGCCGCGGCGCGCGCGACCTCTCGAAAGGCGAGCTGCCCGCCGCCGACCTCGCGGGCCGGCGGCTCGTGGTGTTTCTGCTCGATGCGACGTGGCGGCTGGTGCGGCCGATGTTCCGGCTGAGCCTGAGCCTGCAGCGGCTGCCGCGCATCATGTTCACCAACGCCGCGCCGAGCCGCTACCTGATCAAGCGCCAGCCGGAGCCCGGCTGCCTCTCGACGCTCGAGGCCACGCACGAGCTGCTGCTCGCGCTCGACCGCTCCGGCCTCGACGCCTACACGCAGCCGGAGCAGCTGCTCGACCTGTTTCAGCGCATGCAGGAGTTTCAGATCCGCTGCACCGCCGAAAACGCGCTCCGCGGCGACCGCCGCCGCCCCTACCGCACCCCCGCCGAACTCGCCGCCGGCAACCCGGCGCCCGTCGTCACGAAACGCCGCCGGATCTTTACGACGACGGTGCTGGAGTGAGGCCGGGAAGCGGGCCGCCGATTGCCCGACTATCCGCGCCATCCGCGTAATCCGCGGTCAACATTCCGGGCCAAGTAGTTTTTAACCGCGGATTACGCGGATGACGCGGATCAAGGCACCCGGACGGCACGCCGATGTCGGCGCAGCAGTTCATGGAGCTGCTGTTTGGGAAGCTGCCGGATTTTTTCAAGGACGAGGCGGAGTTGCGCGCGCTCTGGAGCGTGCCGGAGACGCGGAAGAAGCTGCTGGAGGGGCTGGCGGAAAAGGGGTTTGGCCGTGCGCAGCTCGGGGACATGCAGCGGATCATCGACGCGGAGCGGAGCGACCTGTTCGACGTGCTGGCGCATGTGGCCTACGCGCTGCCGCCGCTGACGCGCGGGGACCGGGCGGCGAAGGCGAAGGTGGAGATCACGACGCATTTCCAGCCGAAGGAGCAGGTCTTTCTGGAGTTCGTGCTGTCGCACTATGTGGAGGTGGGCGTCGAGGAGCTGGGCCCGGAGAAGCTGACGCCGCTGCTGAAATTGAAATACCACGACTCCATCGCGGATGCGGTGGCGGATCTGGGGTCGGTGGACGGGATCAAGGGGGCGTTTTCGGGGTTTCAGAAGTACCTGTATCGGCGGGTGGGGTGAGGCGGAGGTGAGCGTGTAGGTCGGGGTTTATCCCCGACAGGTTTGACCGCTTGATGGGTGTCGGGCGTAAAGCCCGACCTACGGGGCGGAGGGCCGGCGGGCGGTCCGGAGGGCCGGGTGATCCGTCCCGTAGGCCGCCCGCTCGCGGGCGCTTCGAACGAAGGCGGACGGACTGGCCGGCGGACACGATGGGGTCAACGGACCAAGCGCCCGCGAGCGGGCGGCCCACCTGGCGGGCGCGAACGTCCCGGAGGCGCTGGCGGCGGGTCGCGTGGGCCACGGTCACATTCTTTTAATCAACATAATTGTTGATTTATAATCAAAAACGCGGTAAGGTCCGGATCAGACTCCAACCACCCACCGCCGATGAACACGGATCGACCACGAGACCGGGGGCCCGCCCTGCACGGACACACCGCGCCGGGCCAGGGAAGCCGTGGGCGGCGTGGGCAACCCGGACGATGCGGATACGGGGAGATGGCTGAGGGGAACCACGCAACACCCGAACGGCACGAAAAGGAGATGGCGGCGTGGGGCCGGCGAAGGGTGGCCGGACGGGCGGGCCAGCGGCCCGCGCTCCCGGGGAAATCCGACCAAATCCGAGTAAATCCGACCTCCTCCAATCCAACCCACCGGATTGAACAGGAGAAAACGGAGAGCACGGAGGACGATCTCCGGAGACTGTCTCCGTGGCCTCCGTTTCCTCCTGTAAAATCAGGGGCCTTGGGGTCAGGCCAGCGGTCCGCACACCCGGGAAAATCCGACCAAATCCAAGTAAATCCGACCTCCTGCCATCTCGTCGCGGTACGGGCTGACCACTCGCTCACGCTCGCGGCTACCGGAACGGCCGACCTCGGATCCGTTGGCTCGCTGGCGCTCGTCGCTGCGGATGAGCGCCGGGTGGACCGGGCGAATCTGGGGAAATCCGACCAAATCCGAGTAAATCCGACCAGATCAAGGTGGATCAAGGTACTTGCCCCGGCTTCGCGAGCTTTGGCGGACGGGACCACGGGCCATACCGACGGCGTCGAAACCGGGAGGGGCCGGAGATGAACCACGAAACCCACGAACGACACGAAAAAGAGGCGGCCGGACGGGCGGGCCAGCGGCGCACGCTCACGGGGAAATCCGACCAAATCCGAGTAAATCCGACCTCCTCCCATCTCGTCGCGGTGCGGGCTGACCACTCGCTCACGCTCGCGGCTACCGGAACGGCCGACCTCGGATCCGTCGGCTCGCTGGCGCTCGTCGCTGCGGATGAGCGCCGGGTGGACCGGGCGAATCTGGGGAAATCCGACCAAATCCGAGTAAATCCGACCAGATCAAGGTGGATCAAGGTACCGAGTTGGTGGAATCCATTTTTGTCACCGAGCGCACGGAGGCCCGATCCGAGGACACGGAGCAAGGCACCGCTCGCGGGCCGGAGGTTCGCTCCGTGGCCTCCGTGCCTCCTCCGTGTTCTCGGTGACTCACCCTCCGACGCAGCCGGAGTCCGAGTAAATCCGACCTCCTCCTATCTCGTCGCGGTGCGGGCCGACCACTCGCTCACGCTCGCGGCTACGGGAACGGCCGAGCTCGGATCCGTCGGCTCGCTGGCGCTCGCGGCGACGGGAACGGTCATCCCCGGGCGGGACGGGTGTCATGCGCGATTTTGCGCTTCACGGGGGGCGCCGCGGGGTCCCATGCTCGGGGGGCGTGGATCCTTCCCTCCCTTCCGACCCTTCCGAGCTGCAGAAGCCGCTGGACCAGTTCCGGGCCAAGACCCGGCGGCTCCGCATCCACGAACTGGAGTCCGTTGTCCTCGCGATCGTCTGCGTCAATCTCGTCATCATGCCGTGGTTGCTCGGCGGGATGAAGTCGTGGAGCCAGTTCATCAGCCTGGGGCTGGCGGTGGTCGGGCTGGTGGTGGCGCTCGTGCCGCGCAACTACACGGAGGAGCACACGGGCTCGAACGCGTTCCGGCTGGTGATGTGGCCGAAGCTGCTGAAGTTTCCCATTTTCTGGATCGGTGTCGCGCTGCTGGGGCTGATCGCGCTCCGGGCGCTCAACCCGGCGTGGCGCTACGAAAGCAATGGCAAGGAATGGTGGATGACCAAGGTCGCGCACATCGAATGGCTGCCCGCGGGGGTCGAGGCGCCGTTCGAGCGGTGGGGTCCGTGGCGGATCCTGATGATCTACGCGACCGCGCTGATGGTGGTGTGCACGATCTGGGTCGGGTTTACGCGGCGCCGGACGCTGCAGCTGTTCTTCCTCGTGCTCGCCTCGAACGGCATGGCGCTGGCCTGCGTCGGGATCGCGCAGCGGCTGATCCCGAACACGAAGATGTTCTGGCTGTTCGACCCGCCCTTCGGGGCGACGTTCTTCGCGGGGTTCATCTACAAGAACCACGGGGGCGCGTACCTGCTGCTCTCCCTCGTGGTCACGTGCGGCCTCGCGGGGTGGTATTTTCTGCGGGGACAGCGGCGGCTCGAGAAATCGAACCCGGCGGGACTCTTCGCCTTCTTCGCGACCGTGACCGCGGTCGCCGTGCTGGTGAGCTATGCGCGGGGTGCGACGATCACCATGGTCGGCTTCCTCGTGATCTGCATCACCGGGCTGTTCATCCACCAGCTTTTCTTCGCCAAGGACAGCCGGCGGCCGGTGGTGCTGGTCGTGCTGCTGCTGGTCTTCGGGTTGTTCATGGCCACGGGGCTCCGGGCGTTGAATTCGGGGCAGGCGTGGACACGGCTCCAGGCGGGGCTGGTCGAGGGGGGCGACACGTCGGTCAAATTGCGGGTGGTCGCCAACCACGCGGCGTACGACATGCTGGTGGACAACTGGAAGATGGGGGTCGGGAGCGGGGGATTCGGTTTTCTGTTTCCCATTTACCAGCAACACTATCCGGAAATATTTCGATTCCCGACGGGGGGACGGCAGTTTTGGTGGCACGCCCACAACGACTGGCTGGAGCTGCCCATCGAGCTGGGCCTCCCGGGGCTGCTGCTGGTCGTGGCGGCGGGCGGCTCCTGGGCGGTCGCGCTGTTGCGGAGGTATTTCTGGGAGAACTCGTTAAGCCTGGTCGTGGTGCTGGGCGCGTGCGCGGTCGCCGCGTACTCGTTCTTTGACTTTCCCTTTCAGAACCCGGCGATCCTCACGCTCTGGTGCGCGTTGTGGCCGGCCGCGACCGTGTGGGTCAGGCTGGAGGACCAGCGGGCCTGAGTGCGGCGGGGGCGGACGCGGAAACCGGTCGTCGCGGGGCTATTTCGCGGGCGGGGGCTCGGCGAACCGCTTGATCTCGGGCGAGGTGATTTCGAAGACCGCCGGATAGGTGGTCGGGCGGAAGAAGAACACGAGCGCGGCGGGTCGGTTTTCACTCAGACGCCAGGGCAGCTCGTGGCGTCCGTAGAAGGCCGGGGCGAAGTTGTCGATGCGGTCCAGCGCGCTGCGCCAGGTGGGCGTGACGCGCACCCCCGAGCGGGCGTGGTAGAGGTTGCCATTCTCCATGCGCAGGTAGGTGTCGAACGACTCGCCCGTCTCGGGGTCCGGTGCGGGCGGCGGCGGGGGCGGTGGCTTGACGGTGGCCACCGGCGTGGAACGGGCGGCAGGCGCGGGCCGGGCCACCGGTGCGACGGGGGGCGGGACCGGCCCACGGTCGAACCGGGCCGACACCGGACTGGCAAGGAACTGCGAGAGCCCGGTGGCCACGTGCACCGCGACGAGCTGGCGTTCGCCCGGAGCCAGGCTCAGGGCCACGGTCCGGCTCCCGTCGGGCAGGCGCCACGCCGCGCCTTCGAGCGCGAGGAGTCCGGTCACGGGGGTCTCGCCGAGGTTGTACACGACGAGGCTCCCCTGCCCC
>JAPLTR010000631.1 GCA_026398065.1 Verrucomicrobiota bacterium
GGTCCCGGCCGTCCGCCGGCTCCGGGGCCGCCGGGACGCGGGCGGATGCCACCTCTGTAGTTGAAACTTCGATACGCTTGGGCGCGGGAGCCGGCGGGGCCGGCCGGACCGCGGGCCGCGCGGGAGCCGCCGGTTTCGCCGCGGGTTTCGGCACCGGCTGGAGGGCGGGCCGGTCGGCGGGGACGGGCGCGGCCGGACGCGGCTGCACGGGCAGGCCCCGGATCGCCGGCGGTGGCTCGGGCCGCGGCGCCTGCTCCCGGGCCTTCAGGCCCGACACCTCCGGCAGCGCCCGCGCCTTGAAGGGGCGCGGCGCGATGGGTCGGCCCCGATATTTGGCCCACGGATGTTGCTTTGCCGGCGGTTCGCTCAAAACAGCCGCATCACGACGCGCACCCGCCGGACACTTCAAACAAATTCGCGGGGCGGTCATCCGCCCCCCGCCGCCCGTAACAGCCCGGTTACGGTCCGCCGCTTTTTTCCCGGCCCCGTCGGGTGCACCCTCCGGCTCATCCCTCGGTCCGCCATGCGCCCCCGCTCCACCCTCCTGCTCCCCGTCCTCGGCGCCCTGCTCGCCGCGACGGCGCCTGGCCAGGCCATCGTGCCAGAGCCCCTGCGCGACCCGCGGATCCCCGCCTTCCGCTTCCCGGAGAGCGAGGCCACCCTCACGCGCTGGGTCACCGAGCAGGCCCGCGGCGCCACCGCCGAGACGCGCACCGCGGCCGCCGTCGCGCTCGCCCTCCACGGCTGGGGCCTGTGGACCGCCCTCACCGCGGACACCGCGCAATTTTCCGACGGCCAGCGCCTGAAGGTCTTCGAAACCTGGGTCACCCCGGACGACCTTCTCGCCTCCAGCGATCCCGTTGCCCGCACCGCCCTCGCCCGACCGGAACGCCTGGCCTCCGGCCATCGCTCGACCTTGCAGCCGCTTCGCCAGTTCTCCCGCCGCGCGGCCGAGGATGATCCGCCCGACGAGCCCGCGCCGGAATCCGCGATCGACCGCATCACCGGCTTCACCAAGTTCGACCCCACCGCCGCCGCACACCTCGCCACGCAGCGCCTGCTCGAGCGCGCGACGCTCGACCAGCTCCTCGCCGGCGGGGCGCAGCAGGTCACCCCGTTTCCCGTCACCGCCCTCGCGGTGAAACCCATCTTTCAGATCGTCCGCGCCCGCGACCTCGTCGACCGCCGCTACTACGCGCTCAAGGCCTGGTCCGGCCCTCCCGCCACGCCCCAGGCCTACCCGCCGTCCGCCTGGCCCGCCGCCGTCTGGGTCGATATTTACGAGGGCGGCCGCGGCGTCGGCGCCATCGAGGATCCGTTCGTCTCCGACGGCAGCGCCCGCACCGACGCGACCACCTACCCGCTTTCGGCCTTCATTCACTACCGCCTCTCCGCCGCCGACGCCGCGGCGCTCAACGCCGCCAAGCCCGGCACCGACGCCGCCGGCGGCGACCACGCCGTCCTCGTCGCCATGCATGTCTCCGGCCGCGAGCTCGCGCGCTGGACCTGGCACACGTTCTGGTGGACGCCCGCGCCCGACGCTCCGCCCGAGCCCAGCTCCCCCGCCGTCGCCGCCGCCCGCCCCGCGGAGCTCCGCGGCGCCGCCCGGCACTACGCCATGGCGCTCGCCCACACGATGCAGTCGCCCAACGAGCCCTACATCGGCGGCGACAACACCGCGCCCGTCGTGTATGTGTACAACCCCTACGTCGAGGCCCGCTTCGCGCCCGCCGACCTGCCCGACTCCACGCCCGGCCTCGATCCCGCCGGCCGGCCCGCCACCAACAACCACGGCGTGCAGACCAACTGCCTGAGCTGCCACATCCAGGCGACCTACAATCCCGGCAAGCTCGCGACCGCGCCGCGTTTCTCCGGCGCCCGCTACGTCGACCTCGGGGCCGCCGGCTTCGTCGGCACCCTCCAGACCGATTTTCTCTGGGCGCTTCCGCGCCACGCCAAGTGACCCGTCCCGCTCCCTGCTGCCACCACCCGTCCTCCCATGAATACCTCCACCTCCCTCCGCCGCCAGACGGCGCTCGTCCGCCTCCAGCTCCCGGTCCTGATGCTGCTCACGCTGCTGCAGCGCACGCCCGTCGTCCGCCTGCTCCAGTCCGCCGGGCAGGTCGCCTCCGCCTCCCCGGTCGGCAATCTGCTCCGCTCCACCGTCGCGGCCGCCGCCTCCCTTGGCGCACTGCACTCGCTCGCGGGCGCGACCACCCTTGTGGCCTCGGTGCCCGCCCCGGCCACCGCCCGCGTCGGCACCGCGATCACGCCCATCGGATTCACTGTGACCGACACGATCAACATCGGCTCGTGGCGTGTCGGCGGCAGCCTGCCCCCGGGCCTCTTCTTCGAGGCCGTGCAGGGCGGCGCCGTCCTCTCCGGCCCCGGGGTCCTCGATGCGACGACGGGGGGCGTCGACGACGGCTACGGCAGCGTGACCGGCGGCAACATCACGACCACCCCCCTCCTCAAGGGCACGCCCACCGCCGCCGGGTCCTACACGATCTCCCTTCAGGCCTTCGAGCGGGGCGGGATCGGCGGCCTCGCCTCGAAATCCTTCGACTACACCCTGACCGTCGCAGCCGCCCCCGCGACCAACAGCCCGCCGGCCTTCGCCACCCAGCCCGCCCCGCAGAGCGTCAACGTCGGCGCCACCGTCACCCTGAGCGCCTCTGCCTCCGGCACGCCGATCCCCACCTACCAGTGGCAGAAGAACGGCACCGCCCTCGCCGGCGCGACCAGCGCCACCCTCACCCTGAGCAACGTCACCGTCGCCGACGCCGGCGCCTACACCGTCGTCGCGACCAACGTCGCCGGGGCCGCCACCTCGACCACCGTCACCGTCGCCGTCACCGTCCCACCGCCGGCCAATGCCGCCCCCGCCATCGCGCGCCACCCCGCGGCCCAGGTCGCCGCGACCGGCAGCACCGTCGTCTTCAACGTCGACGCCAGCGGCACGCC
>JAPLTR010000528.1 GCA_026398065.1 Verrucomicrobiota bacterium
TACCTCTTCGCGTATCGCCACGGCACGAAGGTCCCGCTGATCCGCGCCAGCGGCCTCGGCACGATCGAGCTGCGCGAGGATGGCACCCTCCTCTGCCAGCAGGCCGTCTTCAAGAAGGTCCCGTAGCGCGGCCCCGCGCCGCCCCCGATGCACGTTCGGCATCGGTCTCACGCTGACATGGCATTGGCCGGGCTGCCCCGTATCCGGTATTCTGGGATGGTCAGGTTTTCACACCACCGAACCCTACCACACCACCACATGCCCAAATACGTCATCGAACGCGACATTCCCGATGTCGGATCGCTCAGCACCGGACAGGTGCAGGCCGTCTCCGAACGCTCCTGCGAAGTCCTGCGCGCCCTCGGGCCGCGGATCCAGTGGCTCGAAAGCCACGTGACTGCCGACAAGATCTACTGCGTGTACATCGCGTCCAATCCCGAGGAGATCCGCGAGCACGCGCGGCAGGTCGGCATCCCGGCCAACCGCATTTCGGAAATAAAGCGGACCATCGATCCCACCACCGCCGAAGGCTGACCCGAGACGGCGGCGCCCCCCGCCGCCGTCACGTTTATTCCGCCGCGGTTCGGATCGGCGTCTGCGCCTGCTCCAGCAGCGCCTCGAACCGCGGATCCGCCCGCAGCCGGGCAAACACCGGGTCGAGCCAGAGCATCACCGGGTCCAGGGCGGAGGGGGTGTTGATCAGCGTCGCGAGTTCCGCGAAAAAGCGCTCGTCCGCCTCCGGTCCCACGAGGGCCAGCACCTGCAGCCGCCCCGGCTCGCGGCGGATCAGGCAGGCGCCCGCCAGCGCGGAGCCGAGCACGGCATCGCCGCCGGGGCGGCGCAACTCCACCGCGTGGTCGGCGTGCCGCAGCGCCGCCGCGGTGTCGCCGAGCATCGCCTCCAGCGTCGCGAGCATCATCAGCGGCACCGCCGCGCCCGCGTGCTCCACCTCGACCTCCGGCCGCAGCACCGCGCACGCGCGCTCGGCCAGCGGCCGCCAGGCGGGATCGCCCGCCATCCACCGCACGCGGGCCTGCAGCCACAGCTCCTCCGCCAGGCCCACGCCCGCGCGCGCGAGCAGGGGCGGCAGTGCGGCCAGCGCATCCACCGGGCGCCCGCGCCAGGCCTCGAACAACGCCCGCCACTTACCCAAAATGCCGTCCGGATCCGCGGGCAGCATGGCCAGGCCCGCGATCGCCCCGTCGAGATTTCCGTCGAGGCAGAGCTGCGTGACCAGGCTGAGCGCGAGCAGCGCCGGATCGGCGGGCGAGAGCACCTGTTGCAGCCGGAAGATCTTCAGGGCGGCCCCGTACTCGCGGATCATCAGCAGGGTGTAGGCCGTCTCGCGCGCGATGCGCGGATTGCGCGGGTCGAGTTCCTGCGAGCGCGCAAAGCCCGTCAGCGCCCGCCGCCATCGGCCCGAGCGGCGGTGGACGAGCGCGAGGTTGTAGATCGCGTCCGCGCTGTTGGGCATCGCCCGCACGGCATGCTCGAACGCCCGCGCCGCCGCCGCGTTGTCGCGCCGGCCCCAGTAGAGGAAGAAGCCCCGCATCCGCATCAGCTCCGTCGCCTCCGCCCCGAGCGCCTCCGCCGCCGCCAGCGCGCCCTCCGCCCGGCGCAGCCGCGCCGCCGACGGATCGTAGCCGATGAAATAGTGCGCCAGGTGGATCTCGCACAGGAGCAGGTGCGCGCGCGCCAGGCGCGGGTCCAGCCGCAGCGCGTCGTTCAGCCGCGCCTCCACCTCCGCCAGCGAGTCCGAGACGAGCCCGCGTTCGTCGTGCTGCCGCTGGGCCTGCAGAAAGAGGTCGTACGCCCGCAGCCGCGGGCTCGCCGCCTCGAGGAAGAACGCCGTGCCGCCCCCGGCATCGCCCATCGCCTGCACGGGCCGGCCGCTCAGGAAACGCTCCAGTTCGGCCGCGACCTCCCGCGCCGAGGCGTAGCGCTCCGCCGGCCGTTTCGCCAGGCACCGCATCACAATCGCCTCGATCGGCGCCGGCAGGTCCCCGACCAGCGCCCGCGGGGCGAGCGGCGCCTCCTCGACGATCTGCCGGAGGATCGCATCGAGCGTCGTCGCCGTGTGCGGCACGCAGCCGGTCAGCAGGTGATAGAGCAGCGCGCCGAGCCCGTAGATATCCACCGCCGGCTGGCCGCTCGTGTCACCCGCCGCCTGCTCCGGGGCCATATGCGCCGGGGTGCCGATGAGAAATCCCGGCCGCGTCGCGCCCTGCGAGGCGTGCGCCGACAAATCCTTCGCGAGCCCGAAGTCCGCCAGCTTTCGCGGTGCACCACGCCGTGCTGGTGCGCGTGCGACACGCTTTGCGCGACGATCATCACCAGCTCCGCCGCCCGCGCGGGCGCGACCGGGCCGTCCGCGAGCAACTGCTCCAGGCTCGAGCCGTCCACCAGCTCCATCGTGAAGAACGGCACACCCTCCAGTTTCCCGAGGTCGAAGATCGCCACGATGCCCGGGTGCCGCAGGCTCGCCGCCACGCGCGCCTCGCGCAGAAACCGCGCGGCGTGCTCGCGATCCTCGCTCAGGGCCCGGTGCATGAGCTTGAGCGCGACCACGCGGTCTAGGCTCGCCTGCCGGGCGCGGTACACGATGCCCATGCCGCCGCGGCCCAGCTCGGCGAGCAGCTCGTAGTCCCCCAGCCGGCTCAGCGGCAGCCCGGAGGCCGACGCCCCCTCGCGCACCGGCGACGGCGGCGAATCCGCCAGCATCCAGCCCGACACGCAGCGCGGACACAGCCCGCCCAGCACGCGAGGGTAGAGCGGCGCGCGGCAGGTGGGACAGTGGAAGGCGGTTCCGGGCATGGCGGGGAGGCGCGGTCAGGCTTGTAGGATCGAAAGGAGGTGGCGCAGTTCGTCGTCGAGGTCGTCCGGGCTCGCGACCGTCTGCAGAATCTCCGCGCGCACCAGCTCGCGGTAGCGCTGCTGCAGGCGGTGCATCGTCACGGTGAGCGTGCCCTTCGCGATCCCGAACTCGGCGGCGAGCGCCTCGTAGTCGCCGCGCTGCGGGCCCGACCGCAGCAGCGGGCGCAGCCGCTCGAAGAGCTCCGCCCGGCCCATGGCCCGCTGCTCGGCCCCGAGGCGGTCGAGCGCCTGCTCCAGCAGCGCGAGGGCCCAGTCGCGCTCGAAATGCTGCGCGGGAGTCAGCTCCGCGCGGGCCGCGGTCAGCCCGAGGCGCTCCTCCGCGGCATTCTCGTCGAAGTCCACCGGCCGCACGCCGCCGCCGCGCTTCTGCGCGGACTCCCGCGCGTTCTCCTTCGCCATGAAATTGCGCAGCGAAGCCAGGAGGAAGGAGCGGAACCGCCCCTTCTCCGGCTCGGCCCGCGCGACGAAGTCGCTGGCGAGGACGTGCGAGAAGAACGCCTGTGTCAGGTCCTCCGCGTCGGGCCGCGACACCCCGTTGCGCCGCGCAAAGGCGTACAAGGGAAACCAATACGCCCTACACAGCGCCTCCATCGCCGCGTGCGCGAGCGCACCCTCGCCCCGGGCGCGCACGATCAGGCTCCAGCGCGTCGTCTGGAACTGGGCGGGCGAAGAGGAGGCGGGATCCATGGCGTGCGGCGAGCAGAACACGTCACGGCGGCGGTGCAACCGCAACGCGCGTCAGGCCCGCCCGCCGCCTCCCTCCCCTGGTCACCCGAGGAATCCGAGGTTCGGCGTCGCGAAGTTGCCCAGGTTCGGGAACACGTCGGTCATCGCCTCCGGCGCCACGCCGAACCAGCTCGCGCAGGTGCCGCCAAACTGGTCGAGCGACGTCGTGGGAATGAGCACGCCGCGCGAGCCCGTGTCGTTGGGGCCGCCGAGCGACAGGTCCGGGAACTGTCCGTACAGGTCGCCGCCCTTGACCGCCCCGCCGACGATCAGCTGGTGGTTGCCCCAGCCGTGGTCGGTGCCAGTGCCGCTGGGCTGCAGGGAGCGGCCGAACTCGCTCGCCGTGAAGGTCGTCACCTGGTCGGGGATGCCCATCTCGACCGTCGCGTTGTAGAGCGCGCTCATGCCGTCGGAGAGCTGCTTGAGCAGGTCCCACTGCGCCCAGCTCTGCGATGAGTGGGTGTCGAAGCCGCCGAGCGCGCAGAAGAACACCTGGCGCTTCATCCCCGTCGTCCCACGCAGGCTGATGATCTGCGCCACCTGCTTGAGCTGCTGGCCGATGCCCGTGCCGGGGAACACCGTCGTGAGCGCCCCGCCGCTGAGGCCGGTGAGCATGCCGTTGAGTTCGATGCCGTCGGCGCGCACGTCGTTCGCGGCCTGCACCATCGAGAGGCCGCTGTTGAAGGTCACGATTTCCTGCAGTGCCTGGGACTTCGCCGAGGCGGCGCTCGCCGGCCACGCCGCGAGCCCGTCGGCCGTGAGATTGTAGCCGGGGATGAGGCTCGTCGACTGCACGACATTGCCCGAACAGAAGAGCGCGGGGCCCGCGAAGGAGATTCCCGGAGGAAACGTCGAGGCGGCGTTCATCGAACGCGTCGCATCGGCAATACGGCCGGCCCAGCCGGTGCCGCCGGAACCGAAGGGATCGCCGGCCTGCATCGAGATGAGCTGGTCGGAGTGCGAATAGAGGTTGGTCGGCAGGCCGACGGTCGCGCCGAGGTACTGGGCGCGCGAGGTCGGCTTGACGAGCATGCCGACATTGGCGATCGCCGCCAGCTTGCCCTGCGCCCAGAGCGGCTGGAGCGAGGCGAGGCCGCTGTTGAGCCCGTAGGGCGTGCCGTCCTTCGCGGAGATCGCGAGCACCTGGGTGTTGCCGTCCGGCAGCGCGAGCGAACCGCGGGCCGCCTTGTAGTTGGCGAGCGCCGCGCCGGTGAGCGGCACGAGCATGTTGTGGCCGTCGTTGCCGCCGAGCATGAAGACGCAGATGAGCGCCTTGTAGTCGGACGGGACGGTTTGCGCGCGGGCGTTGAGCAGGCCAACGCGGCCGAGGCCGGTGGCGGCGGCGAGCAGGGCGGTCTTCTGGAGGAAACTGCGGCGGGAGAGGATGGAAGGATGTTGCATGGCGGGGAGCGCGGAAGCGGAGGGAGAACGTTTAATATTGGACGGCGTAGAAGCCGGAGAGCGTGGTGAGGTGGATCGCCGTGCGGGCCCGGCTGACATTGTCGCCCTGCGCGTTGATCGCATTGGCGAGGCTCTGGCGCATCGTGGCCGGCATGCGCCCGTAGAGGAGCGTCTGGTCCACCGCGTCGATCAGCGCCACGGTGTTGCCCGCGAGGTTGATGAAGGGAGTGATGTCCACCGGGAAATCCGCGCCCGGGTTGGTGAGGATCTGCCAGAAGAGATTGCCGCGGAGGACCGCCTCGGTCGGGCCGTAGATCTGGAACTCGGGGCCGTTGAGCGTCGAACGCGGGATGCGGTAGAGCGGCGAGTAGAACCCGAAGACCGAGCCCGGCGTGAGCGGCGTCTGGCCCATCAGGGTGAACGTCCACGCCTGTTGGTTCGTCGCCGAGATCGAGCCGCCGAGGGCGCGGAGGAAGGCCGCCGCGTGGTAGATCGGGTCCTTGAGGCGGCCGCCGTCGGGCGGGGCCACGTCGTTGCGCGCCTCGGGATCGGTGAGGATCGCGCGGACCACGGCCTTGAGGTCGCCGCGCACGCCCGAGCCGTTGTCGACGAAGACGGCGGAGACGCGCGCCACGTAGGCCGGCGTCGGGTTGCTCTTCACGATGAACCGGATCAGGCGGGTGGAGATGAACGGCGCGGTGTTCGGGTGGTTGAAGAGACAGTCGAGGACGCCCGTCATGTCGGCCACGGTGGTCTGGCCGGCGGGCAGCGTGACCCCGATCAGCGTCTTGGCGCGCATATCGTGGTTGACGTCGTGCGGCACGAGCGGGCCGGAGAAGTTTTCCCAGTTGTTGGCCTGCGGGCCGGGGAAGGTCCACCCGGTCAGCGCGAGCGCGACCTGCTGCACCGTCGACTGGTCGTAGGCGCGGATGGGATTGCCCTGCGCGTCGAGCTGGCGCGAGCCGTCGGGATTAAGCTGATACAGGCCGATGGTGAAGAGCTGCATGAGCTC
The DNA here is from genome assembly GCA_026398065.1 of Verrucomicrobiota bacterium. Lineage (GTDB taxonomy): Bacteria > Verrucomicrobiota > Verrucomicrobiia > Opitutales > Opitutaceae > GAS368. Next base: position 6,014 of record JAPLTR010000528.1, read on the forward strand.
GCGGGCGAAGTTCTCGTTGGCCGCGCTGCCGCCGCTGGGCTTGTTGCTGTTCGCGAGATCGAGGTACTTGCCCATCTGCGAGCTGTGGGCGATCTCGTCCAGCAGCGTGCGGTAGTTGCCGAACGCATTCCGGCTGAGGATCTGCAGGTACGGGACCATCTCGTCGGGGTAGATGTTCTTGTTGGCGGAGATCACGATGATCTGGCCGAGGGCGTTGGCCACGCGCTGGCGGAGCTGGTCGGGGGCGGTGGCCACGCGATTGAGGTATTGCGCCTCCACGATGGCCATGCCCATGCCGCCGGGATTGAGGATCGGGGTCTCGGGCAGCGCGAACTGCTCGTCGAGCCAGGCGTTGACACCGATGGCGTTCACGTGCGCCAGCTCGGCGGGCGTCGGCCCGTAGGCCGCCTGCTCAAGGAACCGTCCGGCCATGAGATTGGCCGTGCCCTGGCTGACGCCGCCGCCGGGCGCGGGGCTGACGGTGAGGGTGGCCGCTCCGACCGACGTGGGCGACACGGTGCTGGTCGCCCGGATCGTGACACTCGCGGGAGAGGGCACGGCGGCGGGCGCGGTGTAGAGACCCGAGGCGGAAATGGTGCCGACCGTCGCATTGCCGCCGGCGACATTGTTGACGCTCCACGTCACCGACTGGCTGGCGATGCCGGTCACGGTGGCGGAGAATTGTTTCGTGGTGCCGGTGTTGATGGAGGCCGTGCTCGGGGCCACCGCGACTGTCACGACCGGCGGAGGTGCGAGCTGCACCGTCACCGTCGACTGGCCGGAGATCGCCGGGTTCGCGACGCTGGTGGCGCGGACCGTGACCGCGGCGGGCGACGGCACCGCGGCGGGCGCGGTGTAGAGGCCGGCCGCGGAAATGGTGCCGACCGTGGCGTCGCCCCCCGTCGTGCCGTTCACGCTCCAGGTGACCGAGGTGTTAGAAGAGCCGGTGACCGAAGACGTGAACTGGCGCGTGGCGGCGGTGTTGACCGTGGCGGTCGCGGGACTGACGCCGACCACGACCGGTGGAGCCGCGATGATGGCGAGTTTCACGGGCGTGCTCGTCATGCCGCCGAGGCCGGTGTTGACGACCGCGATATTGACGCTCGTGCCCACCTGCGCGGCGGTCGCGATGCCCGTGGCGCGCAGTCCCGTCGCGGAGAGGAAGGTGGTCGGCAGGTCCACCCCGCCGAACTGGATGACGGAGCCGGCGTGGAAATTCGAGCCGTTCACCGTGATCGTGAAGTTCCCCACCGGCACCTTGGTCGGCGACACGCTCCACAGCCACACCTGCGGCTGCGGTCGGCGAAATGGTGCCAAACGTCGCATCGCCCCCGTCGACGCCGTTGACCGACCAGGTGACGGTGTTGGGGCTGAGGGGGACATAGCCGGTGAGCTGGCGGGAGGTGCCGCGCTCGACGGTACCGCTGCTGTAGACCGTGATGTTGTTCTGCGCCTGGGCGGTGCAGAACGAAAGCGCCACAAGGGCGAGGCTGAGGATTCGTTTGATCATGTTAGCTGGAAGAGGAAAGCAGGAGGAGGGAGCGGGGGAAAAAACCGCGGAACTCGCGGGGATCGGAGGGGCGGGACGCGGCTGCGAACGGGCAGGCGGCGCACCCGTGGCCGCAGGGCCGGAGCGACGGTGTCGGGGCCGACCGCTCAGGCCGCAGAGCTGACCGTGGCTCGCGCGCGCGGTCGGGGTGATGGGGACGAAGTTGGCACATCCTGCCCTACAGAAACGGAAACGCGGCCGATTATTACATGCCGGGGAAAAATAGTTACGGCTGGATGATCCAGACCGCCTTGCTGCTGATCTTGCGGAAGAGCCCGGTGTTCAGATTGCCGTCGTCGATCGTCCGGTCGATGTCCCGGAGCTGTGCATCGGACACGGTGAACAGATAGACCGAAATCGACGCCGTGAACCCGTCCTGCTGGTAGTCCCAGTCCCAGACTCCTCCGAGCGGGGTGGTCGTGCTGTCCATCAGGCTGTCGGGCACATAGCCGCGCAGGCTCGGGTGCAGGGCGCCGATGCCGTTGGGCGGAAAGTTGCCGTTTTCCAGTGCATAGCGCTCCGCCGCATCGCGGACCTGCCGGGCATCGTTGATATAACGTTTGCTCACGGCGCTTTGCTTCACCCGCTGAAACGCCGGCAGCGCGAGCGCCGCCAGCACCCCGATGATCACGACCACCACCATGATCTCCACGAGCGTGAACGCGCGGGCACGGCCGGCCCCGGACGAGGGAAACTGGAGGGACAACATCATCCTGTCCGGTTCCTAACGGATCCGCTCACCGAAATTACAAAAATTCGCGAAAATCGTTTTCACCTCCGCCGCGTCCAAGCGGCACGCTGTGCCGGCCCCCGCCTTGCCTTCCCACCGGCCCGACGAAAACTTCCCCCCGCATGACCGAGTCCGCCATCGACCTCCCCGCCTACTTTGCCCGCATCGGTTACGACGGTCCCCGCGACCCCACCCTCGCGACGCTGCGAGCCGTCCTCTTCCGGCACGTGTGCACGATTCCGTTCGAGAACCTCGACATCCTCCTCGGTCGCCGCATCGCGATCGATTTTCCCAGCGTGGAGCGCAAACTCGTCCGCGACCGCCGCGGCGGCTACTGCTTCGAGCAAAACCTCCTGCTCTGCACCGCGCTGCGCGCCCTGGGTTTCCAGGTCATGACCATCGCCGGCCGCATCCGCCTCGGCCGCCTGCCCGACGAGCCCGCCGGGCTCACCCACATGCTCCTCATCGTCGAGCTCGACGGCCGCCGCTACGTCGCCGATGCCGGCATCGGCAGCTGGTCGCTGAGCGCGCCCCTGCTGCTCGACACCGAGGAGGAGCAGGCGACGCCGCACGAGCCGCGCCGCCTGCTTCACCAGGCCGGGTACTATCTCCAGCAGGTGAAACTCGGCGCCGAGTGGTCCGACGTGGTGCGCTTCAACCTGGAGCCGCAGCACCCCATCGACTACGAGCTGGGCAACTGGTTCACCTGCACCCACGCGCAGTCGCGCTTCATGCAAAACCTCGCGGTCTCGCGCTCGGCCGAGGGCCGCCGCTACACGCTCCTCAACCGCGAGTTCACGATCCGCCAGTCCGACGGCCGGGCAGAAAAGCGCGACCTCGGCACCCCCGACGAACTCCTCGTCGTCCTCGCCGAACACTTCGGCCTCCACTTCTCGCCCGGCACGCGCTTTGATGCGCCGGGCGTGTCGTGGCCGTCGTAAACAGGCCGCGTCTCCCTTCCCCGCGAGTTTTGTTCGCATTCGGATTTGCCGCGCGCACGCGGCCTGCTACGGTCCGCGCCTCCCCATGCGTCCCCTCCTCCGCCCACTCCCGGCGCTGCTGCTTGCTGCAGTCGCCGCCTCCACCGCCAGCGCCCAGGCCGTCCGCACCGGCACCGTCGCCGAGCGCTACGTCCTGCTCTGCGCCAACTGCCACGGCAAGAACCTCGAGGGCGCCCAGGCCCCCACCATGCTCGACGACGTCTGGACCAACGGCGGCGACGACGAGAGCCTCTACAAGAGCATCCGCACCGGCTTCCCCGACAAGGGCATGCCCGCGTGGGGCGCCGCGATCCCCGAGAAGGAGATTCGTGCGATGGTCATTTACATCCGCGAGCTCCGTGCCAAGGCGATCCGCGAACAGACCCAGTTCATCAAGCCCGCGGACTCCGTGACGGCCAAGACGCAGCTCCACGACTACAAGCTCGACACCTGGGTCGACAACCTCCGCGAGCCCTGGTCGCTCGCCTTCCTCTCGTCCACCCAGGCGATCATGACCGAGAAGCTCGGCTTCCTCTATCTGATCGAAAAAGGCAAAATCGCCGACCGTCCGATCGCCGGGGTGCCGACGCCCGACATCGGTGGCCAGGCCGGCTACTTCGACATCGTCCCCCACCCCGACTATGCGAAAAACAACTGGCTCTACCTCTCCTACGCCGACCTGCGCGAAAACCCCGACGGCACCAAGGTCAGCCTCACACGCATCATCCGCGGCAAGCTGAAGAACAACCAGCTCACCGAGCAGCAGACGATCTTCCAGGGCAAGCCCGAGCACTATATCAAGGCCGGCGGCGTCCACTTCGGCGGCCGCATCGCCTTCGACGACCAGGGCTACATTTTCTTCACCATCGGCGAGCGTGGGCAGGACCTGATGGCGCAGGACACCGGTCGTCCCAACGGCAAGGTCCACCGCCTCCACGACGACGGCCGCGTCCCCGCCGACAATCCCTTCGTCAACGACCCGAAGGCCGTCCCCTCGATCTGGAGCTACGGGCACCGCAATCCCCAGGGCCTCGCGCGCAACGCCACCACCGGCGAACTCTACGACGTCGAGCACGGCCCGCGCGGCGGCGACGAGGTCAACTTCATCCGCAAGGGCCTCAACTATGGCTGGCCGATCATCACCTACGGGATGGACTACTCCGGCGTGGCCTATCCCCGGGCCGAAGGCACCGAGAAGGCCATGATGGAGCAGCCCGTGACCTACTGGGTGCCGTCCATCGCCCCCTGCGGCGCGAACTTCTACACCGGCGACCTCTTCCCGAAATGGAAGAACAACCTCTTCGTCGCCTCGCTCGCCGCCGAAGAGCTCCGCCGTCTCGAACTGAAGGACGGCAAGCTCGTCACGCAGGAGATCATCTTCAAGAGCCTCGGACGGATCCGTCATGTCATCACCGGGCCCGACGGCGCGCTCTACGTGCTCCTGCCGAAGCGCATCGCCCGCATCGTCCCGGCGGCGCCATAACCGTCCGCCACCCCGCCCCATGCCCCTGCCCCACCGCGCCGCCCTCCTCGGCGCTCTGATCGCCTGCGCCCTGTTCTCCGCGCCAGTCCGCGCCGCCGAACGGGCGCTGCCCTACGCCACCACGCCCGCCTTTGGTGGCCTCAAGTTCACCCAGCCCGTCGCCGTCGTCTCGCCGCCCGGCGACCGCGACCGCGCGTTCGTCGTCGAAAAGGGCGGGCGCATCATGGTGGTCGACCTTCGCGCCGAGGCCCCGACGGCCCGCGTGTTTCTCGATCTCACCGAGCGGGTGCGCGACAGCAGCAGCGAACAGGGCACGCTCGCCCTCGCCTTCCATCCCGACTGGCGCAAGAACCGCCAGTTCTACCTCTGGTGGACCAGCACCGAGAAACGCCCGCGCGAGGACCGGCTCTCACGCTTCCTCATCTCCGCCACCGACCCCGACGCCGCCGATCCGCAGTCCGAGCAGCCGATCCTCGCGCAGGCCGACCAGGCCGGCAACCACAACGGCGGCGAGCTCCTCTTCGGCCCCGACGGCTACCTCTACGTCTCGCTCGGCGACGAGGGCGCGGGCGACGACCGCTTCGGCAACAGCCAGCGCATCGACAAAAACTTCTTCTCCGGCATCCTGCGCCTCGACGTCGACCGCAAGCCCGACTCCCACGCGCCCAACGCCCACCCCGCGAGCCGCCCCGGCACCTACGCCATCCCGGCCGACAATCCCTGGGTCGGCGCCAAGGAATTCAACGGCCTGCCCGTCGATCCCGCGAAGGTCCGCACCGAGTTCTGGGCCGTCGGCCTGCGCAACCCGTGGCGCATGTCGTTTGACCCCGCCACCGGCCAGCTCTGGTGCGGCGACGTCGGCCAGAACTCCTACGAGGAGGTCGACGTAATCGTGCGCGGCGGCAACTACGGCTGGAATGTCCGCGAGGCCTTCCACCCCTTCGCCAAGGCCCAGCCCGCCCCGCCCGCCCCCAAGTTCCTCGACCCGGTGTGGGAGTACCCGCGTTCGCAGGGCATCTCGATCACCGGCGGGCTCGTGTATCGCGGGAAAACCTACGCGGACCTCGATGGCAAATATCTCTTCGCCGACTATGCGTTCGGCCGCGTCTGGGCGCTCACCCCCGACGGCGACAAGCCCGTCGCCGCCGACCGCGTGCAGCAGATCGCCAGCGTCCCTTCGGTGACGTCCTTCGGCCGCGACCCGCGCAACGGCGACGTCCTGCTCACCAGCCTGTCCACCAACCAGGTCTTCCGGCTCGTGCCAGCTCCGGCCGCGGCGACGAAGTAACCGCGACCGGGCGTACCGCCCGGTTACGGCGCCGGCTCGGGCGCGGGGTCCGGCGCCAACTCGCACCGCACCTGGATCGGCGCGGCGTTCACCTTGCCGAAGATCGTCGTCAATGATGCGTTGGCGGCGTCGCGCCCGCGGGCGATCACCGCGATGTGGTTCGGCTCGATGTTGTCCGTGGGGTCGAAGAGGTACCATTTGCCGCCGAGCCAGACCTCGAAGCAGGCATGAAAATCCATCGGGTCGAGGCCCACGGCGTAGCAGCCGAGGTAGCGGGTGGGGATGTTGAGCGCGCGGCACAGCGCGATGGCGAGGTGGGTGTAGTCGCGGCACACGCCCTTCTTCAGCTGCCACACGTCCCAGGCCGAGGTCCGCGAGTCCGTCGCCCCGGGCGTGTAGACGAGTGTCGCGTCCACCCAACGGCAGATCTCGCGCACCTGGTCCGCGCGGTTCGGAAACTTGCCGAACAGGTCCCACGCCAGCGGCGCGAAGCGGTCGCTCTCGCAGTAGCGACTCGGGAGCATGTAGGTCAGAATCGAGAGCGGGAGGCGACCGGGATTGTCGATGCGCACGTCGTCCGGCACCGGCGGGCGGTTCACCTCGACGAGGGCCCGGTAGACCACCTCGAACCGCCCGGCCGGCGAATCCACGCGAAACACCCGGTTGCCCTTCGACGTCGCCGTGCGCTCGCCGATCGGCACATCCGGGGTCAGGCGGATGCCCTCATCCACGAGGTGTTGAAACGGGTCGCGGTTGACGAGGATGTTGAACGTGAAATTCGCGGTGGGAGACTGCACCTCGTAACCGAGGGTGCAGCCGACGGAGAGCATCATGACCGGACGAGCGTAGGCCGGACCCGGCGGCGACTTCAATCGCGGAAGCGGGTCGCGGGGACCCCAAGAAAAAGCGCGGAGCCACCGGGGCTCCGCGCTTTGCGCTGAGAATATCCTGTCAGCCGAGCTTCCGGCCGGCGCCGGCCTAGAACTTGTAGCTGACCTTGCCGTAGTAGCTCGCGCCGCTGAAACCGAAGGGCGAGATGCTGCTGTAGGGGAAGATGCCGACGTTGTCGCTGCCGCTGAAGGCCACGCCACCGACGACCTTCGAGCGGATGTTCTCCGTGGGATAGAGGTTGAACAGATTGTTCACGCCGGCCGACACGGTCACCTGCTTGTTGATGCGGTAGGTCACATCGAGGTCGGTGATCCACTTGGCCTGGAAGGTCTGGATGACCTGCTTGTTCGCGCTGGCCGGGACGGTGTCGGCAAAGGCCACGTCGTAGCCCGGGGTGAGCGCGTCGATCAGCGCCTGGGTGGTGCTGGCGAACGCCACCGACGACACTTCGCCATAGCGGACGTTGCGCAGCATGAAGGACCAGTCCTTGAGGTCGTAGTTGACGATCAGGTTCACGTTGTTGCGCGGCTGACCCTTTTCCATGCGGGTCTTTTCCGTGAGGTCGAAGAGCGGCGTCGTGATGCCGATGGCCGCGAGCTGCGGCGGCGTGGGCTTGAACTTGGTGACCTTCGTCTGGTTCGAATTGCCGCCCGCGGTGAAGGTCAGCTTGCCGTTCTGCTGGAGGTTCAGCTTGTAGCGGAGCGTGACGTCCACGCCCTCGGTCTTCGTGTCGACCCCGTTGGTGAAGTAGCGGCCGCCGCCGACCGCCGGGAGGCCCTGCCCGGCCAGGAAGGTCGAGATCGCCACGCCCGTGAAATTCGAGGAGAGCACGATGCGGTCGTCGATGGTGATGCGGTAGAAATCCACCGAGGCGGTGAACGCGTCCACGGGCTGCCAGGTGAGGCCGACCGTCTGGTTGACGGACTTCTCCGGCTTGAGGTCGGAGGCGCCCAGCGCGCGCGCCACGGGCTCGGACACGGGGAACGTGCGGATCTCAAACGGCACGCCGCTGATGAAGTTCGTGGCGGTCGAGCTGAACCACTGCTGCGCGAGGTGCGGCGCGCGGAAGCCGCTGCTCAGCGAACCGCGGAGGGCGAAGCCCTTCACGATCTCGTAGCGGGTGGCGAGCTTGCCGGTCGTATTGTTGCCGAAATCGCTGTAGTCCTCGAAGCGGCCGGCGAGGCTCACGAGCCACTGGTCGGTCAGCTTGTTCTCGAGGTCGACATAGACGGACTTGCCCGTGCGCGAATGCGTGCCGGCGTCGGTGGGCTTGAAGCCGCCGAAAACCTGCGCGCCCGGGGCGCTGCCGCCGATGGTGCCGGCCGCCGGACCGTCGAGGACGCGGATGCCGCCGTCGCGGTAGGAGTCGGGTTCGCCGGCGGTGACCTTGTACTGCTCCCAGCGCACCTCGGCGCCGAGCGCGACCTTCAGCGGCGTCCGCAGGCCGACGTCAAACTGGTTGGTGAGGTCGAAGTTGGTGGTCGACTGGAGGAACTTCAGGCCGCCCGCGTCGAAGCTCGTCTTGCTGGCCGCGCCCAGGGTGTCGTTGATCGACTGCGCGGTGGTGTAGGCGAGGTCATTGAAACCGTAGGCGGAGCTGAGGTCCCAGTTCCAGCCGCCGGCCTTGCCCTTGAGGCCGCCGCCCAGCGTGAAGTCGGTGACCTCGGACTGGATGACTGGCAGGAATCCGTCCGGCCAGATGGCGCGGATCGTGCGGTCGTCGCCCGGCCGGCGGAAGAAGCCCGCGCCCTCGCCGTGCTTCATCGAGTATCCGCCAAACACGTACGCGGTGATTGCGGTGCCCTCGAGCGGCAGCTCGCCGTTAAACCAGAGGCCTTCTTCCTTCGAACGCGGGTCGCCGTAGCGGTGGTTGAGGCGGTTGATGGTCGCCTCGCGCGGATCGAGCGAGACCGTGCCGGCCGCGAGCGGGCTCAGGCCGAGGCCGACACCGTAGTTGCCGGAAATCGCGGTGGCCGTCCCCGTCGCGCTGCGGCCGAAATACTGCTGGCGGGTGTCGGGCTGGATGCGGTTGGTCGGGCTCTTGTTGCGCGACCAGGCGGTCACGAAGAGCGAGCCCTTTTTGCCGAATTTCATGCCACTGTAGATATCGACCTTGAGGTCGCGGCCGTCGCCACGCTGGGTCGCGCCCCAGCTCACGTCGACGCCGGAGCCGATGTCCTTGCGGAGGATCACATTGATCACGCCCGCGATGGCGTCGGAACCGTACTGCGCGGAGGCGCCGTCCCGGAGGACCTCAATCTGGCCGATGCCGGACGAGGGGATGACGTTGAAGTCGGTGGAGACGGACCCGCGGCCGATGGAGCCGTTGAGGTTGACGAGCGAGCTGCTGTGTTGGCGCTTGCCGTTGATCAGCACGAGCGTCTGGTCGGGCGCGAGGCCACGCAGGGTCGCCGGGCGGATGTGGTCCGTGCCGTCGGTGAGCGAGGGACGCGGATAATTGAAGGACGGCACGAGGGTCTGGAGGATCTGCGCCGTCTCCGTGTAGCCGCCGGCGTTGATCTCGGCGGCCGTGATGATGTCGATCGGCACCGGCGATTCGGCCACGGTGCGATCGCTGAAGCGCGTGCCCGTGGACACGAAGCGTTCCAACTGAACCGGGTTGTCCTTCCCGGTCGATGCCGGTGCCGTCTGGGCCGTCAAAGGCCCGAAGGCGCCTGACGCGAGCACAGCGAGGGCAGCGGTGGTCAGGGCAGCGCCTCGGCGAAATCCGGAGCGCGGCGCGCCCGGGGTGGGGGTGTGGTGGTGTGTCATACGGCGGGCACCATGCTGCGGTTTTTGTGCCAAACAAGTGACAACCCGATTTTCCCAACTGCCACATCTTTGCATGTCACCCGGCGAGGGAGCGGGATTCGACGGCGCATATTTGCATTTCTGGCGTAAATCGTGCGACGGTCTCGCCATGTTGCGTTCCCGTCTCCCCGCCCCGTCCGCTCCCCTTTTGGGCCTCCTCACCTCCCTCGCCGTCGTCGTCATGCCCCCGCTCCACGCCCAGCGCACCGCGGTCGAAGCCGAACATGCGGTCGTCACTTCCGTGCACTTCCTCGCCTCGGAGGCGGGAGTGGAAATTCTCAAAAAAGGGGGCAATGCCGTCGACGCCGCCGCGGCCACGGCCTTCGCGCTCGGTGTTGTCTACCCGTACGCCGGCACGCTCGGCACCGGCGGCTTCATGATGATCCACCTGGCCGATGGCCGGGATGTGGTGATCGACTATCGCGAGACCGCCCCCTCCTCGGCTTCGCGGGACATGTACCTCGGGCCCGACGGCAACGTCCTCAGCGGCCCCGGCTCCTCGACCCTCGGCTGGCGTGCCAGCGGCGTGCCCGGCATGGTCGCCGGTTTCGCGCTGGCCCAGCAGCGCTACGGCTCGGGCAAAGTCTCCTGGGCCGACGTGATCGAACCCGCGCGCCGCATGGCCGCTGACGGGCACCTCGTCACCCAGTACAGTGCATCCCTTCTCAAATCGTCCGTCGCAAAGCTCGCCCAGTTTCCGGAATCGAAACGCATCTTTCTCGCCGACGGCGCCCTCCTGAAAGCTGGCGAAACCTGGCGGCAACCCGATCTCGCCGCCACGCTGGCCCGGCTGCAGAAGAACGGCCCGGCGGAATTCTACGAGGGCGAGACCGCCCGGCGCATCGCCGACGCGATGGCCAAGAATGCCGGCACCATCGCACTCCCCGACCTGAAGGCCTACCGCGCCGTGGAGCGGAAGCCCCTGCGCGGCAACTATCGCGGCTACGAGGTCGTTTCCATGCCCCCGCCCAGCTCCGGCGGCATCGCGCTCCTCCAGATGCTCGGCATGCTGGAGCCCTTCGACGTCGCCAAGCTCGGCCCCAACTCGGCGGCGAAGTACCACCTCTTCACCGAGGTCATGCGCCGGGCCTTCCGCGACCGCGCCGAATACCTCGGCGATCCCGACTTCGTCAAAGTCCCCGTCGCCGGCCTGCTCGACCGCGCCTACCTCGCCCGCCTGATGACGAACTTCGACCCCGCCAAGGCCACGGTCAGCGAAGGCCTCGCCCCCGGTGGTCCGGCCGGCTGGGAGCCCATCAAGCTGACCCAGCATTCCGGGCCCTCCGCCCAGCCCCCGCACCTCGCCGCCGAGTCCACCGAGACGACGCACTTCTCCATCGTCGATGCCGCCGGCAACGCCGTCAGCAACACCTACACCCTCAACGGCGCGTTCGGCAGCGGCGTGACCATCGCCGGCACCGGCATTTTGATGAACAATGAAATGGACGATTTCACCTCGAAGGAAGGACGGCGCCGTGGTCCTCGTCACCGGCAGCCCTGGCGGTCCGACAATTATCAACACCGTCCTCGAAATCATCACCAACGTCATCGACCACGGGATGAACGTGCAGCTCGCCGTGGACTTCCCCCGCTTCCACCACCAGTGGATCCCCGACGAGCTCACTTTCGACCGCTACAGCATGAGCCCCGACACGATGAAGCTCCTCTCCGCGATGGGCCACAATCTCAAGGAGCGTCCCAACGTAATCGTCGGCGACGGCGAGACCATCGCCATCGATCCCAAGACCAAGCTCATCCAAGGCGCCGCCGACCCCCGCAAGCCGGACAGCAAGGCCGTCGGCTACTGAGCAGGCCGGCGCGGGAACAGGGTGTCCTCTGTTCCCGTAATTGCCCGCTTTCCTCGGCCTTCTGCCGTGCACGCGTGCGGATTGGAGGTTTGAACTCCCGGTCCGCCGGCCGTCTCATGGCTCGTTGTCGCCGGCCCCCCGGCGCCCGGTGCCATGAACTCCCTCCGTCTCCTCGCCCTCGCCGCCCTCTTTCTCGTCGGGCATTTCAGCGCCCTCGCCTTCAACGGCCACACGGTCACCGAGGGACCGCTGACGGTGACGATCGGCGACGTGCCCACCGTCACGGCCTTCGACTTGCCCCAGACGTGCACCGTCACGCTGGCGAATTCCTCCGCCGCTCCCCTGCCCGTCACCGTCGAATTCACCGGCCTCATTGACGACTGCCGGGCCGTGGGCGAGACCTCGCGCCAGGTCACCGTTCCCGCGGGTGAGAAAAGCACGGCGACGTTTCAATTTACCTGCGGCCGCGGCACCTATTCGGCGCACTATCCCCTGCACGTCCGCGCCAGATTCACCGCCAGCGGCTCGTCCACGACCGCGCACGCCATCCAGATCTTCCAGACCGACTTCTCCGCCGCCCTCCAGGCGCAGGCTCAGTCCGCCGAACTCCCGTTGCTCACCGTGCCCTCGTCGGGCGCCTTCGCCCTCGCCACGCTGAAAACCCAGCGCGTCGCCTGGGCGTACCTCGGCCAGCCCACCGTGCTGCTCCCCGTGGGCTGGACGGGCAGCGACGCCACCTCGGCCGCCAATTTCGCCCGCGCGCCGGTCGCCCGCGGCGGCGAGACCCGCGCCGCGCTGCAGCTGCACCCGCCTTACCGTCCGCGCGCCGGCACGGTCTTCGCCGAATACCGGCTGAAGCTCCCGGCCACCACGCCCCTGCGCCTCGCGTTCTTCACCGCCATCCGCGACAGCACGCCCGCCGAGGGCGCGAGCGACGGCGTCACCTTCCGCGTCTGGGCCGGCGAGCAGAAGCTCTTCGAGCGTCACTCCGACTCCAAGACCTGGCTGCCCGGCGAAGCCGACCTCAGCGCCCTCGCCGGCCGTGAAATCCTCCTCCGCCTCGAAAGCCACCCCGGTCCGAAGAACAACACATCCTGCGACTCCAGTTTCTGGGGCGATCCGGTCATCACGGTCGGCCAGCCCCCACCGCTGCTCACGACCGAGGCCAAGCTTGCGCTCTTCGCCCGCGCCCAAGCCCTCCTCGCCGGCACCGCGTCCGCCACGACCGACGCCCTCGTCTATGCCCTCGAAGGCGGCAGCCGGGCCGCGCTCCTTCTCGGCCCCAACGGTCTCGCCGATGGCGTGATCGGTTTCGGCGACGCGCAGCGTCAGGTCCGCTTCGAGGGCCTTCACCTCGCCGTGCGCGACCACGTCCTCGGCACCTGGCCCTCGGCCGCGGTCGTCCAATCGGTCCGCCTCGAACGCGACTCCGCCGGGCGCGACCGGATCGTCCATACCGTCCGCGTCAACGACGAGACCCTCACCCTCACCGCCACCGCGTGGGCCGACGGCCCCGCCCTCCGCCTGAAGATCGAAAGCGCCGACGCAGTCACCAGCCTCGCCCTCAACGCCGCCGACCAGACCGCCCCGCGCGTCTACTACGGCCATGGGTACTGCATCGTCGACCCCCAGCCGTTCCGCGCCGGCCCCGGCGGCCACAATCTCTCGACGAGCCACGTCGGCTTCGATTTCGCCAGCGGCGTCTCCCTCCTCACCGCCAGCGACACCCCGGTGGACGATCTGCAGGTCGATCCCGCGCGCCGTATTTACCAACTGCATACGCACCCCGACGCCACGCTCACCTTCGTGCCCGGCTTCTCCGGCGCGCTCGACTGCGCGGTGCGCTACCGGCCGCTCTCCGACAAACGGGCCGCCCCCGGCGTCGCGCGGAAGGCCGGCCGCTTCGTCTTCGATCTCTGGGGCGGCCGCTATGCCGAGCACACCACGCGCCTCGCCCGGTGCTTCGACTACGGCCTCACCCACTCGCTCGCCCTCATCCACACCTGGCAGCGCTGGGGCTACGACTACCGCCTGCCCGACATCTTTCCCCCGCTCCCCTCGCTCGGGACGCTCGACGACCTGCGCGAACTCGGCCGCGTCTGCACGACCCGCGGCGCGCTGTGGGGGCTGCACGACAACTACATCGACATCTACCCGGATGCAGACGGTTTCACCTACGACGCCGTCACCTTCACCCCCGAGGGCAAACCCCGCCGCGCCTGGCTCAATGAGGGCCGCGAGGCCCAGAGCTACCAGTTCCGTCCCGACCGCCTTCAGCCCTTCCTCAAGCGCAACCTCGACCTGATCGTGCCCGCGCTGCATCCGACCGCATCGTTCGTCGATGTGTTCGCCTCGATCAACAGTTTCGATTTCTACGACCGCGACGGCCGCTTCCATTCCAAGCGCGAGACGCAGCGCGCGTGGGGCGAGGCCTTCGCCGCGATCCGCGACGCCTGCGGCGAAAATGCGCCGACGTCGAGCGAAGCGGGCGGCGATCATCTCATCGGCTGGCTCGACGGGGCCGACGCCCAGTTCATGCAGCTCGGCCCGAAGCCCGAGCGTTTCCACAATGTCGTCAAGGCGCGCGACTGGGAACGCGTGCCGTGGTTCGACGCCGTTCATCACACACGCTTCAGCCTCCATGGCGTCGGCTACTCCGACCGCTATCAGGGCGGGCACGGCCGCGAGGAGCACGGCATCGAGAGCGACGATTACCTCAGCGCCGAGCTGCTCACGGGCCATGCCCTGATGATCGATCTCACGGCGATCGGCCGCGGCGCCGTGCGCAAGTACTGGCTCGCCCAGGATTTCATCGCG
>JAPLTR010000225.1 GCA_026398065.1 Verrucomicrobiota bacterium
TGGCGGCCGAACCCGGGGGATCGCGATCCCCCGTAGGTAGCGGTCGGCGCCAGCCTACGCCGAAATACATAGGAGGAAAAGGGTAGAAGTAGAGGGTCCAGCCGCCCACGGCGCCACGCCTGTCCCTGCAGTGGGCGTGCAGTGGGCTACCGATGGCGTTCATCGCCCGGCGTTGCCGCGTCTGGCTGAGCGAGTTCGGCAGACCACCAAGAATCGGCGCACTCAGCATTGTCGCCTCCGCTTTGAGTCGTCGTTGCCCGGATGTCGTGTTGACCACGTATGCAGCCTCGTTGCCCTTCGAGCACCATCGTCCGACACTGTCAGGATGGCGGCACCGGCCTCGACGAGGTGACGCGGTCGCTGACCAGTGACGGACAGGCTGAATTTCATGAGGACTGCCACGCCCCGGCGTGTCGCGTCCGCTCTCCTGAGCCGCCAGCCCTTCGTCGACGGCCTTTGGACGGAAAACTAGGGCGTGTCTGCTAAATATTCGCGGTGGGGTGGCCGAGGCTGGTCTCATGGTGCGTATGGGCGTGATCAGTGACGACCTCTGGGCTGTGATCGAGGCGGCGATCCCGGCTGATGCTGGGCGGCGTGGACGGCCGTGGAACGATCACCGGCTGACGCTGGAAGGGATCTGCTGGCGGTTCCGGACGGGGTCGCCGTGGCGTGATCTGCCGGAGGTCTTCGGGGCCTGGCAGTCGGTCTGGGAGCGGCATCGCCGCTGGTCAGCGGACGGAACCTATGAGCAGATGTTCGTCGCGGTCAAGGACGCATCCGGTGTCAGCATCGCTGATCTGGATGCGCTGGTGCTGTCGGTCGATTCGACCAGCGCGAAGGTTCATCAGCACGCTGCTGGCGCGCCTCGAGGGGTAAAAAAGGGATGGATCGAACTACAAGAATCTGCCCGCCGAGCCAGCTGACCACGCGATCGGTCGATCCAGGGGTGGTCTGACGACCAAGGTCCACGCCCTGTCCGACACGGCATGCGCGCCGGTCACGGTCCTGCTGACGGCCGGTCAGGCTGGCGACAACCCGATGCTCTGGCCGCTCCTCGAAGCCCACCGAACGACCAGCCGGGCCCCGATCCGGGTCCTGGCCGACAAGGCCTACTCGCACAACTCGACCCGCACGCGGTTGCGGCAGATGCGGATCCGCCACACGATCCCGGAGAAATCCGACCAGATCGCGTGGCGCAAAGCGAAGGGATCAGCTGGCGGCAGGCCGCCAGCGTTCGACGCCGACCTCTACCGCCAGCGCAACACCGTCGAGCGCGGCTTCAACCGGCTCAAGCAGTGGCGCGGCATCGCCACCCGCTACGACAAGTACGCCACGACCTACCTCGGCGGCATCACCCTCGCCAGCCTGATCACCTATCACCACACCCATTTACCAGACACGCCCTAGAAGGGCGGCCAGGGCACGGCCGGCATGTGCCCGCTCGGTGCGGGGAACACGCCCTCGGCCTGGAGGCGGTCGCACCGTGCGGCGAGGGCCTCGACCTCTGCGGTGGTCACGTGCTCGGTGAGGGCCGCGGCGAGGTCACCCGCGAGCGCGTCGCGGACCCGGTCGACCCCGGCGAGCTCCTCGTCGGTGAGTGGTTCGCCGATCCAGCCCCACAGCACGGTGCGCAGCTTCGGCTCCGCGTGAAGGGTCAGTCCGTGGTCGATGCCGTGCCGGTGGCCCCGGGCATCTCCAGGACGTGCCCGCCCTTGCGGTCGGCGTTGTTGAC